>CAZRCF010000322.1:0-3522 GCA_964598505.1 uncultured Lentimicrobiaceae bacterium
TTAAACGTAAAAATGTTTGTTTTTTCTTAACGCTTTTTTGCTGAGGTCGGTCTTTTACCATTTACCATGAACCTGCTACCGTGTATCCTTTGCTATTATTAGACTAATTATAATTTCACTTTGGCATTAATTACACGTTTGTGAGACTCCGCCGATTTGGGTCGTCAATAATTAATATTTTAAATTTACTCATTAAAGCCAAAATTGTATCAATTTTTGTTTTGTGATAGCGTTAATAAAAACCTCAACAAAAAAACATAAAGAAAAAAGTTTGCAATAATAAAATTGCCTTTTGATGGTTTGTGAGAAATAATTGTATATTTGTGAAAAATAATAGTAACAAAAATAACGCAAAGGAAATCAAATATTTTGAGTTGTGATATTTTGAAACCGTTGTAATAATATTTCTTCCCAATTATGAAAACTATTTTTATAATAATTTCATTAACATTATTTACAAAGAGCTATTCGCAAACAAATGAAATAATTAATTTATCAAATCTGAATGGTTGGGTTCAAATTAGTGTTGATGGACCTTCATATAGAAATTGTAATGGTCAAAAATGCAATGGGTTGGTTATAGACACTTTTCCAAATGGTAAAATAGAAGAAATTTCAAATTTTATTAATGGGAATAGAGATGGACTATATATTCATTTCTTTTCAAATGGAGAAATTAAATGGTTTGGCAATTACAATAACGGCATGTCGATAGGCGAGTGGAAATCGTATTATATAAGTGGGAAATTAAAATCAGTTACTTTATTTGAAAATGGTGATATCAAAAAGGAAATCGGCTACTTTGAAAATGGTAAATATAGTTATGGTCGTGAAATTTCTGACGATGGTTTTCTTTTATACGATTTTTCACTTGAGGAAAATGGCGACACAAATATTGCATGTTTTGTTTCTGACTGGCAAACGAAAAAATATTATTATGTTAGTTATTATGAAAATAGGCAACTTGAACAAAGAGGTTTTATGCAAGTTGATGAAAATAATAGATTAATTGAAATTGGTTCTTGGGTTTATTATGATAAATTAGGAAAACCTTTGAATAAAAAAAGAAAGAAAGAGAAATAAATTAACATAGCTAAATTAGTCATCCAAAAATTATCTATCCTTTTTAAACAGAATTTTTATTTAGAAATATTACATAATACCAAACAAAAAAAGAAAGACACCATTTCTGGGCTTTCTTTAAAATTTTTTATAAGAAAATACTTCGAGATTATATATTTCTCTTAAAGTTTAACACCTTTTCTTTCGTCGGAAACGGTTAATTTTTTTCTGCCTTTTGCACGGCGTCTTGCCAATACATTGCGTCCGTTAGCTGTTAACATTCTTTCAAAAAAACCGTGTTTGTTTCTTCTTTTTCTGTTTGAAGGTTGATATGTTCTTTTCATCGCTTGTTTAATTTGGACTGCAAAAATAGTTATTTTTTTTCTTTTTCCAAAATATTTATACTCTTTTTTTCTTTATTTCTCTTTTTTCTTTTCCAACATAAATATTTTAACAAATAGTGCTTGCCATAAAACTACGAAATTTGCTAATTTTGTTGTGTAGTTTGCTTTGTATAGTTACTCGGAGTGCGACTCAAAGTCGCGCCCCGAGTAAAAAACAAGTAATTTGCAAATATTTTAAAGAATTACTAAATTTGTTGAATCAATTATTTCACTAAAACTTAATAATGCAAAAATTATTAAAAACCTCAATTATTTTTCTATTTACATTGCAATTTATATTATTATCAAATATTTATGCAAGTAATTTAAGCAAATACAAATCGTTTACAGATAAAAAATTTATAAAAGAAATGTTAAACGATGATACTTTAATAATTATTGATGGTAGAAAAATATTTATAAAATACACCAATAAACCAGTAAAAGGAACATTTTTGCTTTTACATGGATGGAATTTTTCGCCTTTAGATTGGTGTAATAAAACTCAACTTTGCGATAAAGCTCTCGGTTTGGGCTATAATATTGTAATGCCCGATATGGGAAAAAGCATTTATCATTCAAGCATTTACCCCGAAACTCGAGCAGATTGGAAGCACTACCCTACTCGACCTTGGCTAATTGACACTCTTTTTCCAATTTTGCAAACAAAATACAATCTGTTTTTGTTAAATGAACGAAATTTTATTGTAGGCTTATCCACAGGAGCGAGAGGTGTGGCGTTAATTATTATTGACAAACCTAAACTATTTATTGGTGCTGCGGCTCTTTCGGGCGATTACGATCAAGGGAAAATGCCAACCGATAACTTATGCAAAGGTTATTATGGTGATTTTAAAACTAATAAATTGCGATGGCAAACTGTTGATAATGTTATGCATCAAACAAAAAAAATTAATACACCAATATATCTCGGTCACGGCGTTTTCGATAAAATTTGTGATTCAAAACAGACGCTTCAATTGTATAATGCTATTAAAAAAAATAATCTTAGCCTTAAAATCAAACTAAATATGCCAAAAGCTAAGCATGATTATGAGTATTGGAGTTCGGAAATTGATGAAATTTTAAAGTTTTTTGGTGAAATAAAATAATAAAAAATGATAGATACAAGAATACCGGTTACAATAATTACAGGATTTTTAGGTTCGGGCAAAACCACTTTGCTTAATAATTTAATTAAAAAACATACTGATAAGAAGTTTGCAATTATCGAAAACGAATTTGGCAAAATAGGCATTGACAGCGGATTAATTGTTGGTGCCGATGAAAATATTTATGAATTAAACAATGGTTGTATTTGTTGCTCGTTAAATTCTGATTTTTACAGAGTTATAGATAATTTATTAAATAGCGAATTTGCTTTTAATCATTTGCTAATTGAAACTACGGGTATTGCCGACCCAATGAGTATAATAAATGCTTTTGTTGATGGTGGCGGAATACAGGAGAATTTCAAGATTGACAGCGTGGTTTGCCTTGTCGATGCCGAAAATATTGAAGAATTAATTGAAGAACATGATGAAATTTACAAACAAATCTCATTGTCGGATGTCATAATTATTAATAAAATTGATACAATTGGAAAAGATTATTTAGAAAAATTATCGAAAAAAATTATCGAAAAAAATTCTTTGGCTACAATTTTTAAAGTTAAATATGCTGATATACAAGATATTAAAATTTTAGACACAAACGCATACTCTGCTGAACATATTGAACAATCAACAAAAATGTATAATCAATTACAATCGAATAAAATTGATTTAACGTTAAAGCATCATATCAAAACAGAAGCATTTATTTTTAATGGAGTTTTTGATTTGCAAAAATTCAGCCTTTGGATTCAGAATTTTATATTCTTTAACAGCAACAGAATTATTCGTATAAAAGGCATATTAGCTTTTGAAAATCATACTGAAAGGTTTATTTTTCATTCAGTTTTAAATTCATATATGTTCGATCCAAGCAAACAATGGGGCAATGAAAAACCTTTTTCAAAGTTAATTTTTATAGGAAAACATATCGATAGAGATGAGATTGAACAAGGACTTGAAGA
>CAZRCF010000323.1:0-3511 GCA_964598505.1 uncultured Lentimicrobiaceae bacterium
CTATCAAAAGCAGCATCTGAACGATCATATTTTTTTTGTTTAAAATAAATTTCGCCTAAATATTGCATCATATCTCGTAGCATTTCATTAGGCTCTAAAATTAAGCTTTTACCCATTTCAAATGTATTTGCAGCTTGCTCGTAATCGGCTTTTGCATATAAAGCAATACCTTTTGCATAAAACAAGTATGGTTGGCTCGGAAAAAGCTCAATTGCTTGCGAACTATAACTAATTAATGAATCAAATTTTTGCTGAATAGAAAAAATCATTAAAAGTTGTTCCCAAACAATATATTTACTTTTATCGAATTTAATAACATTTATGTATGCAACTTCAGCTTCACTATATCGTTTATCTCGCATTAAAAAATCGGCATACATCGACCATGATTTAGGCTCTTCTGGGTGTGCTTTAACTAAAATATCAAGCAACTCGAAAGCATCTGTTTTTAGTGTATCGTATTTTTCAGAGAGGTCATAATACGACATTAAAATCGCAATTTTTGAATCTAAATCAACACCGGATTTTGAAAATGCTGTTTTTAATGATTTTTTTGAATTCTCCGTATCATTATTCTTTCTATAATAATCGGCAAGGGATAAGTAAACTGAAGATATTTCAGGCTCTATTATAATTGCAGAATCGTATTGAATTTTTGCTTTATCTAACATGTTGTTTTTCAAATACATATCACCTAAGAGAACCCTATATCGACCTTCGCGAGGGGAAACTGCAATCAATTGTTTCATTTCGTCAGCAGCTTTTTCAAAATTTTTCATCATTAGCCAAATTCGCTGCTTTGCAAAGGCTAATGTTTCATTAACACCTGTGATTTTTTCAATTTTATTATAACCATCTATAGCTTCTTTCCATTTACCTAAATATATATTTGAAATTACTACGTTATAAAAATAATCTAAATTATCGGGATAGTCTTTGGCTAATTGCTCCCAAATTTTTAAAGCTAAATCACTTTTTTTGGTATCGTCATAAAGCTCAGCTAATGTAACTTTGTACCATTGGTTTTTTGGGTCTAATTTTACTGCTTCCCGTGCCGAAAAAATTGCATCAGCAGGTTTTTGCAAAAGTTGTCTAATTAATGCTAATTGGTAATGTGCAGTATGATTTTTGTTATCAATATTTATTATTTTGTTAAGTTTAATAATTGCATCTTCAAAATTCCCAATATTCTTATCCTTAACTGCGTCAACTAAAAGTTCAGAATTATTCATTCGCTCTTTTTGTGATAATACATTTCCTTTCTGTACGCCTTTTTGTTGCGTTTTGCAAGCAATTGAAATTATTATAGCTATTATTATTAGTACTGCTGATTTTTTCATAATTATATTTTACATAATTTAACTATTGAAAGTAATTATATTTTCAATTTCTGTTTAACTTATTTCGTTTTTATATTGCTTATCGTGCTTTTAAAATTACATTATGCCTTCTTAATATTTGCACCTTTACTTTATTAGCTGAAAATTATTAAAACTAAATATTAACGCAAAAATACAAAAAAATTGCAACGCGAGAATAATTCAAGGTTAACATTGAAAACTAAAAAAAATCAATAAATAATACTATTTGTTTATATAATTTATTTTTTATTAAACTAAATTCAATTTTATATAACATTTTTAAATATTTGTGCTTAAATATATTATATTTGTTATAATTATTGGAAATTTTAAAAATCATTATGATTATTAGTTTCTTGATATAAAAAATTGAATTATGGATATAATAAAACTTGAAAATGTTGCAAAATCGTATAGCAATAATATTAAAGCTATTGATAATTTGAATTTATCGGTTAAAGAAGGAGAAATATATGGTTTTATTGGACCTAATGGAGCCGGAAAATCAACAACTATACGATTGTTGTTAAATTTTTTGAAACCAGATAGCGGAAAAATATCTGTTTTTGGGATGTCGCCTGCAATTGACGAAGTAAAAATTAAACAACTAACCGGATATGTTTCTTCAGATACTTTTATGTATAGCGATATGAAAGTTAGCGAATTGTTTAATTTTACTGAAAGTTACCATAAAATAAATGCTAAAGAAAAAATTAATCAACTTGTCGATATTTTAGATATTGATGTTAATAAAAGATTTGAACAATTATCTTTCGGAAATCGAAAAAAAGTATCTGTTGCATGTGCTTTATTGCATTCACCTAAACTAATAATATTAGATGAACCATCAAATGGACTTGACCCTGTAATAAGAATAAACCTTTATGAACTTTTAAAAGAAGAACAAAAACAAGGTGTAACAATTTTCTTTTCATCGCATGTATTAAGCGAAGTTCAGAAATTTAGCACCAGAATAGGACTAATAAAAAACGGAAAATTAATAAAAGAAACCTCTGCTTCCGAATTTACAAATGTTGGTTATAGATTAGTAAATGTAGAAAGTGAAGAAAAAATAGATTTTTCATCACTATATGGTCTTGCAGCATATAACCAAATCGGGCAAAATTATAGTTTTATATATTCGGGAAACCCAAATCACTTGATAGAGTTGCTGAATAACTTTAAAATAAAATCATTACATATTGAAGAGCCCGAATTAGATGATGTTTTTATGCACTATTTTAAATAGAAAGGAGAAAAAATGTTATTTGTAAGAGAAATAAAAAGAAATTATAAATCCTTTTTAATTTCAAGTTTAATATGTGTTGCTATGGCAATGTATATGATTGTTATGTCGCAATCGTTTGGTGCTGAAATTAAAAAAATACTTGATGTAAAATTACCTGAAAATATGCAAATTGCTATGGGTTTAAAAAATCTTGATTATAGTAATCATGAAAGTTTTTTTGCGTTGTCGTTTACTTATATTTATCTTTTTATAAGTATATATTTATCTACAATTTTTGCAGTAATTGTATCGAAAGAATTTAGTGATAAAACAGCCGAATATCTTTTTTCGCTACCTGTAAAAAGATTAAATATTATTGTAACGAAGCTTGCAGTTGTTTTTACTTACTCATTTTTAATTGTTTTATTAGTTTTTCTGGGAACTTGGCTTTCGTTAGAAATGAATATTAAAACAGGCTATTCGTTAAAGCCAATTTTTCTATTATCAATTGCCTGGTTATTAGGGGGAATTGCTTTTGGCTCAATTTCATTTTTAATTTCTTCTTTTTTTACCAAAACTCGAATAGTTTCTTCTATTTCTGTGGGTTTGGTTTTAGGTATGTATTTAATGCAAGTAGTAATATCAGTAAATACAAATTTAAAGTTTTTGAAATATTTTTCTCCTTTCGATTGGTTTAAAGGTTCCGAAATTGTAAATTCGGGAGAACTACCTTTAACGTATATCTTAATTGCAATTTTCTCAATTCTTATTTGCTTATTTTTTGGAGTTCAAAGATTCAAGAAAATGGATGTACTAATATAAAATCATTATTATTAAATATAAATAATAAGCAATTGGCAAACTCAACTAATTAATAATTTTCTCCTGCTCATTAATCATATAATCGTGTAGTATTTCTAAA
>CAZRCF010000324.1:0-3498 GCA_964598505.1 uncultured Lentimicrobiaceae bacterium
GAAATAGAAGGAAAGGTTTATATTACTTTTGTTATTGAGAAAGATGGTAGCATATCCGATCCAATGATTAAAAGAGATATAGGAGGTGGCTGTGGTGATGAGGCTTTGCGTATTGTAAAACTTATGCCTAAATGGAACCCTGGAACACAAAGAGGTGGAATTGTTAGAGTTCAATATACTATGCCAATAACTTTTAAATTATAATGATTAGTTTATACCTTAAAATGAAATCTAACAAAATTATTATTTCAACTTTTCTAATCTTTTTGATTATATTTTCACAAAAATTATTTTCGCAAGCTGATACTTCAAAGAGTGAAATACAACAATTTGTTGAAACCAGTCCATCTTATGTTGGCGGCGACACAGCAAGGTTGAGTTTTCTATCAAGCAATATAATTTATCCTAAAGAAGCATTTGAAAAACCTATTGAAGGCACTGTTTACACAGCTTTTATCATTGAGGAAGATGGAAGTATTACAGATTCAAAAATAGTAAAGGATATTGGTGGCGGTTGTGGTGATGAGGTTTTACGTGTATTAAAAATAATGCCTAAATGGAACCCTGCAACAAACAATAAAAACGAACCTATTAGGAGCACATATAGTATGTCTTATACTTTTTTCAAAACAGATACTGTAGAACCTTCTTTTGTTGGCGGAGAAAATGCACGTATGGATTTTATAGGAAAGAATTTAATTTATCCATATAAAGCAAAAGAAGAAGGAATTCAAGGAGAAGTATTTGTTTCTTTTTTTATTGAAAAAGATGGGAGTATTACCAATGCTGAAATTATAAGAGATATAGGAGGTGGTTGTGGTGATGAGGTTTTACGTGTAATAAAATTAATGCCTAGATGGAACCCTGGTAAAATTAGAGGAAAACCAGTAAAAGTTAAATATATTATAAATACATATTTTATATTAGACGATTAATTTATACATATTTTTGCATTATATTATTGAAATCATTTTATGAAAGCAAATAAAATTTTAATCATTTTATTATTTTTAATTACAGTTTTTAATCAAAAAGTTTTTTCGCAGGAAGATATTGATTATGAAGCTGATAAAATTGAAAACCCATCTTTTGTTGGTGGCGAAAAAGCATACAAAAAGTTTATGAAATATAACTTTGAATATCCTGTTCAAGCTTTAGACAAAGGAATTGAAGAAGTTGTAAAAATTTCATTTACTATTGAGGAAGACGGAAAAATTACTAATGCAAAAATTGTAAAAGATATTGGTGGTGGTTGTGGTGCCGAAGCATTGCGACTTGTTAAGGAAATGCCAAAGTGGAACCCGGGCAAACGAAATGGTAAGCCAGTGAAAGTAAATTATTCTATGACTTTCCCTTTTTATATAGCGGAATTTTACTAATTTAACACTCTATTAAAAATTTATCGCTTTTATATGAAGATTTTTGTTAAAAATTTCAACGATGAATATAAGTTTGCTCGATACTCCAATTGAATACCTAAAAAGCGTAGGACCGGTTCGTGCGGCGGTGTTAAATAAAGAGCTTAATATTTATACTTACAACGATTTGTTAATGTATTTTCCGTATAAATATATTGATAAATCAAAAATTTATAAAATAAATGAAATTAATTCCGACCAAACATATATTCAGTTAAAAGGTAGAATAATTTCCACAGCAACTATTGGAACTGGCAGGGGCAAACGTTTTACAGCACTTTTTGCCGATGAAACCGGCACAATTGAGCTAATTTGGTTTAATGGACTTAAATGGATTGTTGATTTCTTTGAGAGAAATAAAGAATATGTTATTTTTGGCAAACCAAGTTTGTTTAATAATCGTTACAATTTAACACATCCCGAAGTAGAAATATATAATGAAGAAACGAAATTACTATCAAAATCATATCAACCACTGTATAGTACAACCGAAAAATCAAGAGTAAGAGGTTTTGATAATAAAAATATTGGCAAACTTTTATATATTCTTTTGCCTCAAATTAAAGGTTTTATTCCCGAAAATTTATCGGAAAATTTATTAAAAAAATTAGATTTAATAAGCCGAGAAGAAGCATTGTTTAATATTCATTTTCCCGCCTCACCCGAAATATTAGCAAAAGCCGAAAGAAGATTAAAATTTGAAGAGCTGTTTTTCAATCAATTACGGTTAATTAGTTTAAAATTAATTCGTTCAACTAAATTAAAGGGCTATAAATTTGAAAAAGTTGGTGAACATTTTCTTACGTTCTACGAAAATCATCTTCCATTTGAATTAACAAATGCCCAAAAAAAGGTAACTAAAGAAATTCGATTTGATTTAAACAGCGGCAAACAGATGAACAGATTGGTGCAAGGCGATGTGGGAAGTGGTAAAACATTGGTAGCGCTTATGAGTATGCTTTTGGCAACCGATAATGGCTTTCAATCGTGCCTTATGGCTCCTACCGAAATATTAGCTCAGCAGCATTACGCCAGTATTACAAAATTTCTTGGCGAAATGAATGTAAATGTTGCAATTTTAACAGGCTCCTCTAAAAAATCGGAACGACATAAAATTCATAGTGGATTACTTGATGGTAGTATTAATATTTTAATTGGAACGCATGCTTTGCTCGAAGATACAGTTCAATTTAATAATTTAGGATTAGTTGTTATTGACGAACAACATCGCTTTGGGGTCTCACAAAGAGCTAAATTATGGAAAAAAAATACAACAATACCACATGTTTTAGTAATGACAGCAACTCCCATACCACGTACTTTGGCAATGACACTTTATGGCGATTTAGATATATCAACTATTGACGAGTTACCACCAGGAAGAAAACCAATTACAACTTATCATTATTTTGATTCTCAGCGTTTACGAATTATTGGGTTTATTCGCCAGCAAATTGAATTAGGAAGACAAATTTATATAGTTTATCCACTTATTACCGAATCGGAAAAATTAGATTTAAAACACTTGGAAGATGGTTATGAGCAGCTTTCGCGCGAATTTCCTTTACCAAAATATGCAATTAGTGTAGTTCATGGCAAAATGAAATCAGCCGAAAAAGAAGCCGAAATGCAACGATTTGTAAAAGGACAAACACAAATTATGGTTGCAACTACAGTTATTGAAGTTGGGGTTGATGTGCCTAATGCAAGCGTAATGATTATTGAAGACGCCCAACGATTTGGTTTATCGCAATTACATCAGTTGCGTGGGCGTGTTGGTAGAGGCGCCGATCAATCGTATTGTATTCTTGTTTCTAATTATAAACTAAGCGTTGATGCTAAAAAAAGATTAGAAGCAATGGTAAGAACAAATGATGGGTTTAAAATTGCAAATTTAGATTTACAACTTCGAGGTCCAGGCGATATTGAAGGAACGAAACAAAGCGGTATAATTGATTTAAAAATTGCTGATATTGTTAGAGATGAGAAAATTTTGGTTCACGCTCGAAAATGTGCTATTGAATTATTAGAAGATGACCCAAATTTAAGCAAACCTGAAAACAAATCAATTTCCGAAAAC
>CAZRCF010000325.1:0-3490 GCA_964598505.1 uncultured Lentimicrobiaceae bacterium
TTCTCTTGCACTTCACCTGAGAAGCGTTTAGAAAAAAAACTTTTTAATACTATTAAAGATTATATGGCTGCAAACACTGCAAAAACGGATATAATTGATAGTATTTCAATAATTGATATTGACACCTTAACTCCGGCAACTTATATGTTTTTATATAATGAGTCGTTGCAAAATAAAATTGAAGACCTAAATCAGCAATATGCTTATGCAATGGACGACGGCAATGATAGTTTAGCCGATATTATTGGAAAGAAAAATATTGCTACTTTTAATAAAATTGATAGCTGCGAAAAAGCTCTAAAAAGTCCAAGTCTCGACAAAAGCTCTGTTTGGGGCTATTTTGTTATTACAAAAGTGTATATTCATCACCCCGACAACGAAAAAGAAATAATTGATATTGGGTTCCCTATTACTAAAGAATTTATAGTTAAAGAGCTGGACTTGTAGGATTGAAGGAAAAAGGGAAAAGTTGGAAGCACGAAGTAGGAAGCGCGAAGTGATTTGATGATTTGATGATGAGGTAATGTGACAATTAAAATAACTTAGTGAGATTTAGTGAAATAAGTGCCTTAGTGGTGAGAAAGTTACAAGTAGCTAATAGCTAAAAACTTTTTAAAACCTTTGCGTATTCTTTGCGTTTCCTTTGTGAACTTTGCGGTAAAAAACCAGAAGTGGGAAGTGATGTGATAATTATATAATAAGAATTAATAGAAGCTAAATGCTAACAGCTAATCACCATTATAATACGACTTACTTTTTTATAAATAATCAAACTCATTAAAATGAAAAACATATTGTTATTTTCAGCAATAATATTGCTAACAGCTTTGAAAGCTAATGCTCAAACTTATGGTTGTACCGATAAAAATGCAAAAAATTATAACTCGGCAGCAACTAATAACGATGGAAGTTGTGAATATAAAAGCAAATCGGCATCAGTACTTTCATCATTAGAAATGCCTTCTAATGTAATTGAAACATCGGGATTAACTGCTTGGAATAATTTATTTTGGACACATAACGATAGCAACGACAAAAATATTTATGCTTTAGATGCTAATAGCGGAAATATTATTCAAACAATTCCAATAAATAGTACTACGAATTTTGACTGGGAGGAAATTTCACAAGATAGCAACTATTTTTATATTGGCGATTTTGGAAACAATGGTAACGGAAATAGAACCGATTTGAAAATATTTAAAATCTCAAAATCTTCAATACTAGGTAGTTCACCAATAGTTGAAACTATAAAATTTTCATACTCAAATCAAACGGATTTTAATCCAACAGGTTCAAATAATACCGATTTTGATTGTGAAGCCTTTATTGTTTCTAAAGATAGTATTTTTATATTTACAAAACAATGGAAAAGCAAGGGAACAAATGTTTATTCATTACCAAAAACAGCCGGTACTTTCATTGCAAACTTAAAAACAACATACAATGTTGATGGATTAATTACAGGAGCAACTTATATCGAATCGCAAAATAAAATTGTATTATGTGGTTACAGCAAGTGTTTAAAACCATTTTTATATTTGCTTTACGATTTTAATAGCACTAATTTTTTTAGTGGAAATAAGCGAAAAGTAAATCTATGTTTGCCTTTTAAACAGGTTGAAGGAATTGCTACAGCTGATGGATTAACCTATTATATTACTAATGAAAAATTTTCAAAATTCATTATTTCTACAAAACAAAAATTACGCAAGATTGATTTAACTGAATTTTTTGTGAAATAATATAATTCTTTTGTAAATTTATCTATATCATTTTTTTAGCATCAATCCATTCATCAAATTGTTGAGGTGTAACTAAGCCTGTTTCAATGGCTGCTTGTTTTAAAGTTAAACCATCTTTATAAGCTTTTTGGGCAATTAGTGCAGCATTATAATAGCCAATATGTGGATTTAAGGCTGTTACCAACATCAACGAATTATTAAGATTTTCGTTAATTGCTTGCATATTTGGCTCAATTCCAATTATACAATTTTTATTAATCGAATTACAAGCATCGGCAAGTAAAGTGGCTGATTGTAATAAATTTGAAATCATAAGAGGCATAAAAACATTAAGTTGCAAATGTCCTTGCATACCACCAATTGTAATAGCTGTATCGTTTCCAATAACCTGAGCGCAAACCATTGTAAGTGCTTCACATTGAGTTGGATTAACCTTGCCCGGCATTATCGATGAGCCTGGTTCGTTTTCGGGGAGTAAAATTTCACCGATACCACAACGTGGTCCAGAAGCCAATAGGCGAATATCGTTAGCAATTTTCATTAAACTAACTGCTGCCTGTTTTAGTGCTCCCGAAGCAGCCACAATAGCATCGTGAGCAGCCATTGCTTCAAATTTATTTTCGCAATTTTTAAAAACACATTTAGTATATTTCGAAATATATTTTACCGATAAAATATCAAAACCTTCGGGTACATTAAGTCCTGTACCTGTTGCAGTTCCTCCAATTGGTAATTCTGCCAAATGATTTAAACTAAACTCAATTGCTTTAATTGCATGATCGAGTTGCGATTTGTAGGAAGAGAATTCTTGTCCAAGAGTAACCGGAGTTGCATCCATCAAATGAGTACGACCAGTTTTTACTATTTCCGAAAATTCTTCTGATTTCTGCTCTAAAACATCACGTAAGGATTTTAAACTTGGAATGGTATTGTTAAAAAGTTCAATATATGCAGCAATATTCATTGCTGAAGGAAATACATCGTTAGACGATTGTGATTTGTTTACATCGTCGTTTGCAGCTACAAAAGCTGTTTCTTTTCCAAAACTACCTGAATATAATTCTTCGGCTCTATTTGAAATTACTTCATTAACATTCATATTAGTCTGAGTACCGGAGCCGGTTTGCCAAATAACCAATGGAAAATGGTCATTAAGTTTATCGTTAATAATTTCATTGCAAACTTTTACAATTAAATCACACTTTTCTTTTGGTAGTTTGCCGAGTTCGCAATTAGCCATAGCAGCCGATTTTTTAACAATGGCAATAGCTTTAATCAACTGCAATGGCATTTTTTGGTTACCAATTATAAAATTCTCTAAAGAACGTTGGGTTTGTGCTCCCCAATATTTATCGGCAGGAACTTTAACAAGCCCCATTGTGTCTTTTTCAGTTCTAAAAATCATAATTAAAAGTTTTTCCATTTATAAATTCTTCTATTCTTTCGGGTGGGCGGCAAATAATTGCATTATAACCTTTTAGCACAATTGGTCGCTCAATTAATTTTGGATTTTTGCACAATATTCGTATCCACTCATCAAGTGAAAAGTTTTTATTTTTATACTCCGATTTATATAAAACTTCATTTTTGCGAATTATATCATCTGGTTTTAAATTTAGCTCGTTCAATAACTTAGATAACTCAGTTGGAGTAAGTTTTTTGTTAATATAATCAATAATTACTATTTCATCTCCTGTTTCTTTCAATCGGTCAAGCACTTGCCTGCTTATTTTACATCTTGAGTT
>CAZRCF010000326.1:0-3482 GCA_964598505.1 uncultured Lentimicrobiaceae bacterium
TGTTAGCTTCTTTTCAATTATTTTTAAATTTTCAAATTATCGCATTTTCAAATTTTCAAATTTCCTAATTAACCACTAATTTAAAGTTTTTCCGTTCCTTGTTAGTTTCAATTTCAATAAAATAACAACCCGGTTCATTAATTCTATCTTTAATCAAATATTGATTAGCTCCACTTTTTGTGGTTTCTTTAATTAGTTTTCCATAAGCATCTCTAACACGAATTACAACATCCGAAATTTCTGTTAATCGTATATTTACAAAATAATTTCCACTTGTAGGATTTGGATAAACCTCAAAACTGCTTTCTTTATAAATAGTATTGTTTTCAGGCAATTCTGGCGTTTTTACAGTACTATTAGTTTTAACACTTACCAATTTTACTTCTAACAGTTTGGTATCAATTTTCCCTTTAATATCAATAACTTTTGCTAAATATTTACCCGGTATAATATTGTTTTTGTTTTCAATTCTGCTATTACTATTCCATAATATAATTGCTTGTGTACTATCTGCTTGCAGCGAGTAAATAAATGGAGGTGTGCCACCAATTACTTCTAATTTTATTTTACCTTCATTATTATTTCCGTTCGATTTTGCGTCTGTTACTTCGGCAAGCAATGTTAATCGATTTCCCAGCAAAAATGTAAACATATCGCTACCCGATTGGTCGGTATCCCAATTTATATTCGAAAAATATACTTTCTTGTTTACATCAATACTATCAGCATGTATTATTTCGCTGTTTTCTAAAGTAAAACTATCATTTCCCTCACGATTAATAAGCAAAACACAGTTGCCAATAGTATCAATACTCGAAACATCAAGTATCAGTTGTGTAGAAATATCCGAAGCCGTATTCCCTTTTACTATCATCAACCATCTCCTTTCGGGTAAATTGCTAATTTCGTTCCCTGTTGAGTCTTCAGTTATTTTATTAATTTTTGCATCGTTGCTGCTCCAAATCAAAAAATCGCCTTGATTTAATATAGCTGTATTTTCTTTGTTTGAAATAAAATGATTATTAGCAGCAATACTTAAAATATCTTCGCCACCATTTGCAGCAGCCTGCTTTTGATTTATTCTTAATAAAGTATCTTTTCCTATAGCAGCAATATTTTGCGAGTATTTCTTATTGTTTTCATAATTCCAAATCACCGAATCTTCCGAATTTACATAATCACTTCTTATTAGGCTTATTCCATATTTTATTGCAAGATATGTATGCACTTTATCTAAATCTTTTCCCTGCAAAATTGTATTAAACAATAAAAATTCAGCAAATTTTCCTTTAAAATTTAAACTATCACTACCACCAACAAGCAAATAACAGTTTGAACTATCAACATCAATTTTGCTCCATTTTGGCTTCGATGTGTTTATAATAGGGAAAGTATATGTTGTATCGGAATACTTAATTCTTGTATCTATTGTTTTTATTTTTTGTGTAGTAAGTCTCGCATTTTTAAGCGAGTCTAACTGAATATACCAAACACCAAGTTCGTTAATACTATCGGTAGCCTTAAAAACAGTAAATATTGTTAATTGCGATTTGCTTTTAGGTATATAAGATATTTTTAAAGGTTTTGTATTGCTCAATACAAAAGTTTTATTATAGTTAAACAAGCCACTATCGGGCAATAGTTCACCAATAGCACAATTAGCATGCAAATTATTACCGCTTATATCTTGCCAAACGTTATTTTGTGTACTACAACTATCAGCTTTAAGCCATATTATTGGCTTTACACTTATTGGCAAATCTTGTGCTGCAATGTTAGTACTTGCTATTACCGCCAAAAGAATTACGTAAAATTTTCTCATATTTTATTGATTTTATTTTGTTGATTGTTTATTTTCTTTACATTACTATTTTAATCTGTTTTATTATAGCATTTCTCAACACTTCCAACACTTCATCTACGCTCAGTGCAACCCTTTTTACTTCCATCTTCCTAAAAAAAGATAAAAACAAACAGCGTGGTAAATTGCCTACGCTGAACTTGAGGTTCGACTAAAAACCCATCCCACAACATAAATGCAAATACCACGCCTTGACGTGGCGTTTTTGCTTTTTCTGTGGGATTATTAAAATTTAGTCGATTTCAAGCCCAGAATTCACCTAAACGCAGTATTTTAAATGTTTTTTATTCTATATTTATTAATTTTTGTTATATTTTTGAGGCAAATGTAAACAATTTATTTAAAAATGCAAAATTTTAAATAAATTAACAAAAATTAAGTAAATTATATGATAGCTAATTGGAAATTAGTAATTTATGTTCGACTGTTTTTATAGTCATCTTATTGCTATCAAATTTTTAGTTCAATTGAAATTTCCTTAGTTTTTTTCTTTAAAAACACTATTTTTGCAAAAAATTAAAAAATGGCAAATAAACCTAACGGCAATTTATATTTAATTCCTACACCAATTGGCAATAACCCAAAAATCGAACTTCCTGAATATAATACTCAAATAATCAATACTATACATCATTTTGTAGTTGAGGAATTGCGTACTGCGCGACGGTTTTTAAAAGCTAATGGCTACATTCACTCAATTGACGAAACCGAATTTTTTGAATTAAATGAGCATACAAAAGATATTAGAATTGAAGATTTTTTGAAACCAATTTTTGAAGGTAGTCATTTAGGTTTAATGTCGGAAGCTGGCACGCCTTGCACTGCCGACCCGGGTTCAATTGTTGTTAATTATGCTCACAAAATGGGAGTGAGGGTTATTCCTTTAGTTGGCGCATCATCAATTTTGCTTGCTCTTATTGGGTCGGGGCTTAATGGGCAGCAATTTGCTTTTCATGGTTATATTCCTATTGAAAAAAACGAACGCGACAAACGTATTAAAGAGCTCGAAAACAATGCAATAGAAAAAGATATTTCACAAATATTTATTGAAGCACCTTATCGTAATAATCAAATTTTCGATTCGATGGTGAAAATATTACAACCTACAACTCATCTTTGTATTGCTTGCGGAATATATACTGAGTTTGAATTAATTAAAACAATGCCTGTTAAAAATTGGATTAAAACCGGAGCTCCGAATTTTCATAAAGTGCCTACAGTATTTATAATTGGAAAACAACCAAATTATTGAAAAATAATTTTTTCGATAATATTTTCGCCTAATTCAGCATTTAGATTTTTTATCAAAATAGTACGAGCCATATATAGTTCGTGTTTTACCGATGCTGCATCCATTCGGATATATAAAAAACGGTGTTTTAAATAGATGCTTACAGTATGATTTGAAAAAACCGGACCAACAATTTTTGACCAAAGCGAAACTATACGCGCCTCTTTTAATTTATCGCTGCTATTGTATTCTTTTAAAAACTGTTCAATAGCTTGTCCTACCCACTGGTCGTTACGGTCTCGCATAATTTTTAAATATTAATTGGGTCAATTTTAGCATCAGTTATCGAAAAAATTGAATGTTCGATTTTAAATTTTTCAAATATACTTT
>CAZRCF010000327.1:0-3474 GCA_964598505.1 uncultured Lentimicrobiaceae bacterium
CGACTTAGATCCTGTTGATGCCGGAGAACATTTGTGGAGCCTATATTACGATTTAAAAGATTTGCTAAATAGAGACATTGATTTATTAACGGAACGCTCTCTGAAAAATCCTTATTTTATTGATGAAATTAATCAAACTAAATATGCAATATATGGATAATAAACAAAAAAAGTTGCTCAAAGATATTTTAGATTGTATTAATCATATTGAAGAATATGTTGAGCAAACAAAAACATTTGATGATTATGATAACAACTCATTGATTCAAGATGCAGTAGAAAGAAATATTATTACAATTGGCGAAGCTGTGAATGCACTTTTATATATAAATTCAAACATATCTATTTCCAATAGTAGAAGAGTAGTTGATGCTAGAAATAAAATTACTCACGGATATGATGAAATTGAAAACTTACAAATTTGGAACATTGTTGTTAGCCATCTTCCAATTTTAAAAAATGAAGTTGAAAACTTATTAAAAAGTTGAGTTGTTTATTAATAAAATTACAATAAATGCCTAAATGGAATAAGCAACCAACCAATAAATTTATCAATTACTGATCTGTTTTTCCATTTATTAAAATCGAAAGCATTTGAATCTTTTTGTGTTTCGACAATAAATTTATTTACCAAATTACATATTTCTTTATTATTTCCCGAAAGGGCTATTTCGTGCATATACCTAAACGAGCGATAATCGAAATTTGATGAACCAATTGTATATTTCTCATTATCGACCAACATTAATTTTGCATGAAGATTCGTTGGTTTGTAGAAAAATAAATTTATCTTGTTTTGATGTAAAAAACCTAAATATTTATCTCTTAAATAATCTACCAAACGAACATCGGAATGCGAAGGAATATAAACATTTACAGCCACACCTCTGCGAGCAGCCAAAATCATTTGTCGCCTCAGTTTATAACCGGGCAAAAAATATGGAGTAACAATTATTATCTCTTTTTTAGCTTTTCGAATCTCTTTTTCAAAGTGAGTTTTAATTTTTTGATAATATATTGAAGGAATATCACGAATAATATGAAAATCTCTATATCGTATAGTTTTTAGCGAACGATGTTTTTTGAAAAAATTTGAATTAGCATTTCTCCAATTTTCTAAAAAAATTCGTTTAAATGTTAAAGCAATATCGTCGTTAAGTTGCAATATTGATTCTCGCCAATTTTGAGCATATTCGGTAATATTTGCCGAACCAAAATGTGTAATATGATCATCAATAATAACAATTTTTCTGTGATTACGCTGATGATTTTTTGAAAAATAGTCTAATGAAAATTTTAATTTATCGAAATATTTAACATTTCCACCATTAGAAGTTATTGAATCAAAAAAACTTTCCGGAAAATTTGTTCCCCATGAATCTACAAGAAGCCTAACATCTAATCCTTGCTTGCATTTTTCGGACAGAACTTCTAAAAATCGTTTTCCAACAGAATCGTCATTAAGTCGGTAAGTTTCAATATAAATATACTTTTTGGCTTCAATAATATCTTTCATTAATCCCACATACCATTTGGCAGGAGTATCGTATAAATAATATTTTTCGCTTAATAAATCAGTTTCCATTAATTTACTTTTCCAGTTTTGTTGTCAAATATAACGATTTGTTGGTTTGAAATTAATAATTTTCGATATAAAATTACTATTTTTTGGATTATAGATTTTGTAAAAATTTATAAATCAATTGAAATTTCTTAACTTTGCCATCAAATTGGTTAAAATAAAATTTATTATGAGTATCGAATTAAGCGAACAAGAAGTAATTCGCAGAAATTGTTTAAAAGAACTAGAAATATTAGGCATTAACCCTTATCCTGCCGAAAAATATGAAGTAAATTGTAACACAGAAGATATATTAGCAAAGTTTCCAAACGATAATTCTCTTTATCAAGATATAAACATAGCCGGGCGTATAATGAATCGCCGAATTATGGGAGCTGCAAGTTTTATTGAGCTGCAAGATGCTTTTGGAAGAATTCAGTTATACTTTAAACGTGATGATATTTGCCCTACCGAAGACAAAACTTTGTATAATACAGTTTTTAAAAAACTTCTCGATTTAGGCGATATTATTGGTGTAAAAGGTTTTGTGTTTATTACCCAAATGGGTGAAGTTACAATTCACGTTAAAGAGTTTAAAATATTAAGTAAATCGTTACGACCTTTACCAATTGTTAGAGAAAAAGAAGATAAAGTATGGGATGCATTTACCGACCCGGAGCAACGCTACCGAATGAGATACCTTGATTTAATTGTAAATCCGGAGGTTAAAGATACTTTTATTAAACGCACAAAAATTGTAAATACAATGCGTGAGTTTTTTAATTCAAAAGGATACCTTGAAGTAGAAACGCCTATACTTCAGGCAATTCCCGGTGGAGCAACGGCACGACCATTTATTACTCATCATAATGCTTTAAACATTCCTTTATATCTTCGTATTGCTAATGAATTATATCTTAAAAGGTTAATTGTTGGTGGTTTCGATGGAGTTTATGAATTTTCAAAAGATTTCCGTAACGAAGGAATGGATAGAACTCATAATCCTGAATTTACTGTAATGGAGATATATGTAGCATATAAAGACTACAAATGGATGATGGATTTTACTGAAGAGATGATTGAAAAAGTGGCTATCAATTTGCATGGCAAAACTCAAGTTCAATTTGGCGAAAATAATATCGATTTTAAAGCACCTTTTAAACGTGTTACAATGGTTGATGCCATTAAAGAGCATACAGGATTTGATATTTCGGAGATGAATGAAGACGAAATTCGTAAAGTATGTAATAAAATTGGCATCGAAACTGATAAATCGATGGGAAAAGGTAAATTAATTGATGAAATATTTGGCGAAAAATGCGAACATCATTATATACAGCCAACTTTTATTATCGATTATCCGGTTGAAATGTCGCCTTTATGTAAAAAACATCGCAATAATCCCGAACTCACTGAACGTTTTGAATTATTTGTAAATGGAAAAGAATTAGCAAATGCATACACTGAACTAAATGACCCAATAGATCAACTTGAGCGTTTCCAAGACCAACTTAAACTTTCGGAAAAAGGTGACGACGAAGCAATGTTTATTGATAATGATTTTGTTCGTGCTTTAGAATATGGAATGCCTCCAACTTCGGGTATGGGTATTGGTATTGACCGATTAACAATGTTTATGACGAATTCACATTCGATACAAGATGTGCTTTTCTTCCCTCAAATGCGTCCGGAAAACAAGCCTACTATTACTTCTGATGAAGAATTTGAAGAAAAAGGTGTTCCATCAATTTGGATTCCTATTATTCGTAAAATGGGTATAAATACTTTAGTTTCGCTCTCAGAATCAAATCCAAGTAAACTGTTTAACGACTTGAATGGAATGAGAAAAAAACTAAAATTGGAAATTCCGGCTCTTAAACTTGAAGAAGTTCAAGCGTGGATTGGGTAATTAG
>CAZRCF010000328.1:0-3471 GCA_964598505.1 uncultured Lentimicrobiaceae bacterium
TTACAAAGTAGTGTTTCTTCCTTTACTTTTGTCTTGAAACAAAAGTAAAACAAAAATTCAAGACTGCACCAAAAAAGCTAAAAAATCAACCATTTTTACTAAGCGAGCCAAGCAATAAAAGGTATTTAAGTAATTATAGTCAGCGTGACGGATTTTGCAGTTTGTTATCTATTAATAGTATAGCACCCGCCTCGCTTTAAACGTAAAAATGATTTCTTTTTCTTAACGCTTTTTTGCTGAGGTCGGTCTTAAAACCTATGATTTAAGAATTTGGTTTTCATACTTTTTCCTTTTCACTTTTTCCTTTTTACTTATAACGTGACCCTTTTAGGATTTTTAGACTAATTACAATTTCACTTTGGCATAATTTGATATAAAACCGCTTATTTTTGGTAAAATTATTAAATAATTACAAAAATATATTAACTTTGTTGATAAGTTTTCTTTTACAATTCAAAAACTTAAACTTGTAAATAATAATATAATGCCAAAAATATTTGAATATTTAGGAATCTTGATATTTTTCTATTCTAATGAACATGAGCCAATTCATGTTCATGCGAAATTTGATGAATTTGAAAGTAAAGCAGAGTTTTATATTGTTGATGGAAAAATTGTTGAAATAAAAATTAAATCAATGAAAGGATTACGACCATTGACAGGTAGTAAACTCAAAGATTTTGAAGAATTCTTAGAAAAATACTCAGACAAAATAGTTCAAAAATGGATTGATTACTTTGTTTATCATAAGGATATTGAATTTGAAAAAATTAATACTCGAATCAAATGAAAATAACAGAAGAATATATTGATTATAATATTGATTTTATTTCAATAAAATCTGCTCGATACATTGGCGATTATGCAATAAGAGTATTTTTTAGCGATGGAATTGTTAAACTTGTTGATTTTAAACCATTTTTAGAATCATCATTGCATCCATCAATTCGAAAGTATTTAAATGAAGATATATTTAGAAATTACCAAATAATTGATGGAAATTTGAATTGGAACAATTATGATTTGATTTTCCCAATTGAAGACTTGTACGAAGGGGAAATTTAAAATAACATTAATAAAAATATTATATAATCATCTGATATTATAGGCATTACAATCATACTGCATTAATAAAAAAGCAGCTATTTATAAAAAAAAATACAAAAAATAAAAATTCTATTAAAATATTTGTAAATTTACTGCAAGAAAATAAAAAATCAAATTTATTAAAAACCAAACACTAACAACTATGGGAACCGAAACAGAAAACTCCGTAAGCTTTTTCAGGTTTGAAGATTTGAGAATCTACGCCAAAGCCTTAGATTATATAAACTGGGTTCAAAAAGCTACCAACACATTTCCTGAGACTGCACAACATACTTTAGCATCTCAATTTATGAAATCGGCTATAAATATATCTCTTAACACAGCAGAGGGTTCGGCAAGGAACAAAAGCCAGTTTATTTACTATTTAAAAATGGCAAAAAGTGCGGTTAGAGAATGTTTAGTATATACCACTATTAGCCATCAATTAGAATATTTGAATGAAGAAAGCAATGATTATTCTCGTAATCAACTTATGGAACTTACAAAAATGATAGGGTCGCTTATAGCTTCACTTCAAAAAAGTGTAGCAAATATGAAAGAGGAAGAAGCTGAGTAAATAATATTTTTTTCAAAAAAAAATGAGCAATAATAGAGTGAAAATTTTGTTATTGCTCATTTTTTTATTTATTTTGCAAAAGTAAATAACAAAAATCAATATAAAATGGCTATTTTAAAAGCATTTAAAGGGTTACGCCCTCCAAAAGAAATTGTAGAACAATTAGCATCGCGACCTTACGATGTGTTAAACTCCGATGAAGCTCGTATTGAAGCGGGCGGAAATGATTTATCATTATTACATATTACTAAAGCTGAAATCGATTTTCCACAAGGAATTGATGAACACTCGCAAGCGGTTTACAATAAAGTAGTTGAAAACTTTAATAAATTCAAACAAAAAGGTTGGTTAAACGCAGATGACGAAGAAAAACTTTATATCTACGCTCAAACTATGGACGGCAGAACTCAATATGGTATTGTTGGCTGTACACACGTTGATGATTACTTTAACAATAAAATTAAAAAACATGAACTAACTCGTAAGGACAAAGAAGAAGACCGAATGATTCACGTTAGAATTACAAGTGCTAATGTAGAACCTGTTTTCTTTGCATATCCTGCTCATAAAGAGATAGATAGTATTGTTAAAAGCATTGTTGAAAATCAACCTGCTGAATACGATTTCACTTCAGATGACGGTTTTGGGCACCATTTTTGGGTAATTAACAACAACGCTACTATTAATAGAATTATTGAAATTTTTGCAAAAGAAATTCCATCGCTATATGTTGCCGATGGACACCATAGAACAGCAGCAGCAGCTTTAGTTGGTCAAGAACGCAAGGAAAATAACCCAAGTCATACAGGAAAAGAAGAATATAACTATTTTATGTCGGTTGTTTTTCCCGATAATCAATTGAAAATAATTGATTACAATAGAGTTATAAAAGATTTGAACGGATTATCGAAAGAACAATTAATGTCAAAACTTAATGAAGTTTTTGAAGTAAAAAACATGGGTAAAGAGATTTATACACCTTCAAAACTTCACGAATTTAGTATGTATATCGACTATGAATGGTATTGTTTAACTGCTCGTACCGGAACTTATAACGATAACGACCCGATTGGTGTTTTAGATGTTACAATTTTATCGGATTTGGTTTTAGACAAAATATTAGATATTAAAGATTTACGTACTTCAAAAAGAATCGATTTTATTGGTGGAATTAGAGGTCTAAGCGAACTAAAACGCAGAGTTGATAGTGGCGAAATGGCAGTTGCTTTTGCTCTTTATGCTGTTTCCATGAAACAACTTATTGATATTGCCGATACCGGTAATATTATGCCTCCTAAAACTACTTGGTTTGAGCCAAAACTTCGCTCGGGACTTGTTATTCATTCTTTAGATTAATTCTGTTATCATACACAAAAAACGCTTCTAATAAAATTGGAAGCGTTTTTTATTTAAAAAGTATTCAATTATCAAATAAAAATATTTAATTTTGATACATGTTTATTATTAAAAAAGTAAAATTTCAAATTTAATTTATGAAGTTCAAAATATTATTTATAATTGCTTTATATACAACATTTTTATTAAATGTTAAAGCTCAAATAAATGATATTTTATTTTTTAAGTCACTAATTAATGAAGAAGTTCGAAAAGTTTATCCTATTACTCAAAATAAAGTACTAATAATTGCAGGTAACAATAACGAAAAAATATTCAAAATAATTGATAATAAAATAGTTATCCCAATAATATTTGAAAATAATTCTTTAAATAAAATTCAATTTACCGATTGCTTAATTTTAGATACAGGAAAAATACTTTTAGGTACAAAACAAGATTATTTATATTAT
>CAZRCF010000329.1:0-3426 GCA_964598505.1 uncultured Lentimicrobiaceae bacterium
AGCTGATACGACTGTAAAGGCAGAAGCAGCAGCACCTGTTAAAGAAGTTAAAAAAGTAGAAAAGAAAAAATAATCTTTTTTGCAAATAAAAAAAGAGAGAGCAAAAATGCTCTCTCTTTTTTTATTGAAACTTCAATCAAAATATTTTTTATTAATCCTTTATCATAGTTAAAAGCATTTTAAAATCTTCAATTGCTTTAACTGCATGAGGTATATTAGCAGGCATAATAATCGATTCGCCACTTATTAAATCATAAGCTTTGCTGTTGATAATAATTTGTGCTTCACCCTCTAATACTTGAATTAAAGCATCAAAAGAAGCTGTGTGCTCGCTTAGTGCTTCGCCCTGCGAAAATGCAAACAGGCTAACATTGCCGGTAGATTTTTTTATAATTGTTTTGCTTACAATTGAACCCTGTTGATAATTTACTTCATCGGCAAAATTTACAATTTTCGATTTTTGAAATTCGTTGTTATTCATAATTTTAAATTTTAATATTTAAGTTAAACTTAGTATTTCGAAAACATTCTTTTTGATGCAACTTCGATATACTAAGTTTAACAGTTCAAATATAATAAAATAACTTAACCAATCATTATTTTAATGTCTTCATCAACATCAGTAATTCCGGCAATTCCAAAATTTTCAATTAAAACTTTGGCTACATTTGGCGACAAGAAAGCTGGTAAAGTAGGTCCTAAATGAATATTTTTAACGCCTAATGATAATAGTGCAAGTAAAACAATTACAGCTTTTTGTTCGTACCATGCAATATTATAAGCTATTGGTAAGTCGTTAATATCATTTAATCCGAAAACCTCTTTCAATTTTAGTGCAATAACAGCTAATGAGTATGAATCGTTGCATTGACCGGCATCTAACACTCGAGGAATTCCACCAATATCGCCTAAAGGCAATTTATTATAACGATATTTAGCACATCCTGCAGTTAGTATTACAACATCTTTAGGAAGTTTTTCGGCAAAACGAGTATAATAATCTCTATCGCGCATACGACCATCGCAACCTGCCATTACAACAAACTTACGAATAGCTCCCGATTTTACTGCATCTACAACTTTATCGGCTAAAGCAATTACTTGATTATGAGCAAATCCTCCAACTATTTCACCGGTTTCTATTTCAATAGGTGATTGGCATCGTTTTGCATGTTCAATAATTATTGAAAAATCTTTTGGTTTTCCATCAATTCTATCGGCAATATGAGTGTAACCTGTAAATCCGGCAGCACCGGTTGTATAAATTCTATCATTGTATGTAGCTGTTGAACGTGGAGGAACTAAACAGTTTGTTGTAAATAATACAGGACCGTTAAATGTTTCAAAATCTTCAATTTGATGCCACCACGAACTTCCATAATTTCCAACTAAATTGTTATATTTTTTTAATTCAGGGTAGTAATGACTTGGCAACATTTCGCTATGAGTGTAAACATCAACTCCAGTGTTTTGTGTTTGTTTTAAAAGTTCTTCCATATCTTTTAAATCGTGTCCGGTAATTAAAATTGCAGGATTATTGCGAACACCTAAGTTTACTTTTGTAATTTCAGGATTTCCGAATGCATCAGTATTTGCTTTATCTAAAAGAGCCATAACCGAAACACCATTTGCACCACATTCAAGTACAAGAGCAACAAGTTCATCAGCAGATAGCGAATCGTTTTTTGTAGCAGCCAACCAACGATGCATAAATTCAAATATTGCAGGATTTGTTTGTCCTAAATTGTAAGCATGTTCAGCATAAGCCGCCATACCTTTTAGTCCATAAATTAATAACTCGCGAAGCGACCGAACATCAGCATTTTCAGTTGCTAAAACACCAACTTTAGCAGCTTTTTCTTCAAATTCAGTTTCGGTTTTTGCTACCCAAAAAGCTCCTTCGTATTTTATGTCATCAACATTAATGCCGACAACAATTAGTTGATTTTTAATGTTTTCGCGAATAATAAAAGCATCTTTTACTTTTGTAAAAAACCTACTTTTATCGAAATTCGCATTTGTAATGGTCATAAATAGACCTTCAAAAACAAATTTATCAACAATTTCGGTATTTAATTTTGCTTTAGTTGCTCGCTCGCTATATATTGAAATTCCTCTCAATACAAACATTAGCAAATCTTGCATATTAGCAACTTCCGAAGTTTTACCACAAACTCCTTTTAATGTACAGCCTGTACCTTTAGCTGTCTCTTGACACTGAAAACAAAACATTTGATTTTCCATTTTTTTATTGTTTATTTGATTATTGTTTATTTTTTAATAGCTGTTAGCTGTTAGCAATTAGCTATTAGCTATTAGATACTCGTAACTTGTAACTTTTTTCACCACTAAGGCACTAAGGACACAAAGTTTCACTAAGCAAACTTAATTATCGTATTATCACATCAACGCATTAGTACATTATCACATTAGCATATTATCTCATCACTTCCTACTTCCCACTTCTAACTTCCCACTTTTTACTTTTTACTTTCTACTTTTTACTTTTACCTTGAAATCACATCCATTCTTCGCTAATAATTTCTCCTTGTATTCCTACAACTATTATTTTTATAGGAATTTTACGATTAGCATTAGCCATTGCCATTTTTACAATTTGAATTAAACCGCCACAACAAGGCACTTCCATAATTGCAACAGTTATTGTGTTTAATTTGGCTTCATTTATCATTATTGTAAGTTTTTCAATGTAAGATTCTTTATTTGAGTCGAGCTTTGGACAAGCAATTGCTAATGTTTTTCCTTTAAGCAATTTACTATGAAAGCTACCAAGGGCAAAAGCTGTACAATCGGCTGCAACTAATAAATCGGAATTTGCAAGATAGCCTGCATTTGGATTTAACAAATGTAATTGTATAGGCCAGTGAGTAAGTTCGGTGGGTTGTTCTTGAACATTTGAAGATGTGGATGTTTCAGTTTTATTAAACTGCATTGCTCGTGACCCGGGGCAGCCGCTTTCGCTATGTTGATGACTTTTATTTTCTTCCATAATTGATTCTAAATTTACTTTAATATTATTGTCGCGTAAATATTCAACACCTTGTCGGAAAAATCCCATTTCATTATGATCTTTAAGATGTTTTAGGTGTGCCAAAATTGTTTTTTCACCCTTTTTAATCATGCGTTCCATAACTTTTGTTTCACTATAAGGTTCAGCTTCGCGTTCCTCAAGTTCAATTGCTCCTACCGGACATTCGCCAATACAAGCACCTAAACCATCGCAAAACAAGTCGCTAATTAGTCTTGCCTTATCTTCTATAAGTTGAAGTGCCCCCTCGTGGCAACCTGAAATACAAAATCCGCAACCATTACATTTATCTTCGTCTATTTTTATTATTGTTCGTTTCATTTTATTTGGTTTTTAATTAAATCATTAACTATTTTGAATCTTTCTGAGACAAAGAT
>CAZRCF010000330.1:0-3420 GCA_964598505.1 uncultured Lentimicrobiaceae bacterium
CGTTACTAATTTATAAAGTTTATCATTCCTTCTAACTATATCTTTTACCGAAATTGAACACAGTTCGCCTTTGTTTGCATTTGTTGTTGGCTTAAGATTTACTCTTATTTCGGCAGCAGTATCTTGGTAAACTCCTGTGGTTGGTCCGGTAATAATATATTCATCGTTAAGCGAAAGAGTGTCGGCTTCAATTTTAATTTCGGCAACACCAATTTTCGAAAAGTAGTTGTTTACTTTTCCCACGTATACCTTTTTTTGTGTAGCTATTGAACCATAATTTTCTGTCCATTCACCAATTTTTTTGCCTAGATAATAACCATCCCAAAATCCACGATTATAAACCTTTTTGAGCTGATTAGTCCAATTTTCAACTTTTTCTGATGTAAAAGTATTATTTATTACAGCATCGGCGGCTTCGCGGTAACATTTAGTAACTGTTTTTACATAATCGGCTGAACGACCTCTTCCTTCGATTTTAAGAACTTTTACTCCCGAATTTATAATTTTATCAATAAAACCTATTGTGCATAAGTCTTTTGGCGACATTATATATTTATTATCAACCACAAGGTCAATATCTCCTTCAATATCTTTAACATCGTAAGCCCTACGACATGGCTGCAAACAAGCACCTCTATTGGCAGAATATCCGAAATTATCAAGGCTAATATAACATTTTCCGGAAACAGCCATACATAAAGCTCCGTGAGCAAAAACCTCAATTTCAACTAACTTTCCCGAAGGTCCACAAATATTTTGTTCGGTAATTTGCTCGGTAATTTTTGCAACTTGCTGTAAATTTAATTCGCGGGCAGTAACTATTACATCGGCATAATTGGCAAACATTTTTACTGCTTCAATATTTGTAATATTGCATTGAGTAGAAATATGAGTTTCCATATTTATACTTTTCAAGTATTGTAAAACAGCAAAATCGGAAGCAATTATTGCCGAAATTCCGCAATTTTTTGCTGTATTTGCAATATTGCGAATTTCATCAATTTCATTATCAAAAACTACAGTATTTAATGTTAAATAGCTGCGAATATTATTCTCTTTACAGATATTTGAAATTTCGGCTAAATCGTTGAGGTTAAAATTTGCCGAAGAGCGAGAACGCATATTCAAATTGCCAACTCCAAAATATATTGAATTTGCACCGCCCTGAATTGCAGCCATTAGCGATTCGTAAGAACCAACCGGCGACATTATTTCAATCTTGGTTGTGGCAATCATAATTTATAATTATTTTTAATTGCTGCAATTATGCTATCGGTATCGAAACCGCATTCTGAGCGTAATTGACTTATTGAACCTTGCTCAATAAAACTATCGGGAATACCCATACGGATAATTTTTTGCGAGTATCCATTTTCGGAAGCAAACTCAATAATTGCACTTCCCAAACCGCCGATTATTGTTCCATCTTCAATTGTGATTATTGTATTGTGATTTTTAAATACTTCGTGAAGTAGTTCAATATCAATAGGTTTTAAAAATCGCATATCGTAATGTGAAGGGAAAATACCATCAATTTGTAATATTTCAAAAGCATCAACAACTAAATTTCCAATATGTCCGATAGAAACTACTGCAACATCGTTTCCTGTTTTAATTACTCTGCCTTTTCCAATAAGAAGTTCAACCATTTTGTTTCGCCATGCTGCAATATAACCTCTGCCTCGTGGGTAGCGAATAGAAAACGGTGATTTATTTTGCTTTTGGGCTGTGTACATCAAATTTCGTAGTTCATGTTCATCCATAGGTGCCGAAACTACAATATTTGGAATACATCGTAAAAAAGATAAATCGTAAGCACCATGATGAGTAGCACCATCTTCGCCAACCAATCCTCCCCTGTCAATACAGAAAATTACAGGAATATTCTGAAGTGCAACATCGTGGATTATTTGGTCATACGAACGCTGTAAAAAGGAAGAATAAATATTGCAAAAAGGTATATATCCGTCGGTGGCTAATCCTGCCGAAAAAGTAACTGCATGTTGCTCGGCTATTCCCACATCAAAAACGCGATTTGGCATCTCTACCATCATAATATCCAAAGAACAGCCACTTGCCATTGCAGGTGTAATTCCAACAATTTTTTTATTGCGTTTTGCTAAAGCTAAAATTGTTTCGCCAAAAACCTCTTGATATTTTACAGTTTCATTAATACAATTATCTTTAATAAGTTCGCCTGTTTTTGGGTTAAAATGACCTGGTGCATGATATATTGTTTGATCAATTTCGGCTAATCGAAGTCCTTTTCCTTTTATGGTGTGAATATGAAGAATTTTAGGACCTTTTATGTTTTTTAAATCATTTAGTATTCTTACCAAACGTTCAACATCGTGTCCATCAACTGGACCAAAATAGCGAAACCCGAGCGACTCGAAAAGATTACTGCTTTTTAAAATAGTGCCTTTTAAAGCATTTTCAAATTGCTGAACAATATTTCGAGCGAAGTTTCCTCTGTTTTTGCCAAAAGAGAGTGCATTCCAAATTTTTTCTTTTACTTTATTATAAGTTTTTGAGGTAGAAATATCAATTAAATACTCTTTTAATGCACCAACACTTTTATCAATAGCAATACCGTTATCGTTAAGAATTATCAGCACATTTGCATTCGACCAGCCTGCATGGTTCATAGCCTCAAAAGCCATTCCTCCAGTCATTGAGCCATCGCCGATAACGGCAATATGTTGTCGGGTTTTATTACCTTCTAAATCGGCTGCAATAGCCATACCAAGTGCTGCCGAAATTGATGTTGAAGAGTGACCGGTGCCGAAAGCATCGTAAATACTTTCGTTCATTTTAGGGAAACCGCTAATACCTTTATATGTACGATTTGAAGGAAATGTTTTTTTGCGACCTGTAAGAATTTTATGTGAATATGCTTGATGTCCAACGTCCCAAATTAGCTTATCGTCGGGAGTATTAAAGGCATAATGCAAAGCAGCAGTAAGTTCAACTGTGCCCAAACTTGCACCCAAATGCCCGGGGTTATTGCTAATTACATCAATAATATATTGTCGTAAATCGTCGCATAAATCGGGCAATTCCGATATATCAAGTTTTTTTAAATCTTCGGGATAATTTACTTTATCGAGATATTTGTATGTTTTATTAAACATTTTTTTTTGTGTACAAAATTTATATAAGTTGCAAATTTACAAAAACATTATAATAACTAAATTTAATAATGAATATTTTATGTTTATTTAAAAAATTGGTGTTATTTATGGTTAATTAATAAGAATAGGCTTTGGTAAACAATAAAAAATTTGTCAATAAATTAAATAAAAACATTAAATTTGTAACTTAATTACAAGGCAACAAATAATATATCGCATGTTTATTGCGACAAGCCAACCAAAAATGGGTGGATTAAGGAAGTTTTGTTGCTTGTATATAATAGTT
>CAZRCF010000331.1:0-315 GCA_964598505.1 uncultured Lentimicrobiaceae bacterium
AGTCTTTCTGGTTCTCTTGTCTAGCACGGGCGACCAAGTTTTAAACATGGGTAAGCCTAATTCAGCTTGAAACAATAAAGCCGTTTTGTGTTGTGAATAAGAAGCCATTGAATGAGTTTCAGTTCGGGCTATCATTAAGGCTCTTGGCTTGCTTAAGGTTTTTAATTGTCTGATTTTTTTGGCTAAAGTAGTTGGATTAAATTCTGGATTAACCGTTAAATCATCTTGAATAAGTTTTTTTATTTGGCTGAAAGTAGTATCTGATTTAAGTTTTGAAAGCTCAAGAGTATTATTAATTGAATATTCAAGTTTAAA
>CAZRCF010000331.1:325-1036 GCA_964598505.1 uncultured Lentimicrobiaceae bacterium
CTAAACCTTCATTAGTATCAATTAATTTAGCTATTCCCAATAAATTTTGAAAATCGTATTTGTGATCTAATCTTAATTTAACTTTATCAGACTTAGCTAAACGCTCATCAAAACAGCCCTTAACCATAACATCATTAACTAAGTCAGGATTATCATATGTACTGGCAAAGCCTTCAAATTTGTACTCTTCTTTTGTCTCTTGAAAACCTTGCAAACTTTTATAAATTAAATCTTCCATTTTATTTTGAATTAACTTTTATTATTAATCATAACTTACTTTTAACTACCGTACAAAAGCACACACCGACAATTAATAGTTTCTTTTGCCTCTCCGCTTGGATCGCCTGGATAATCTAATAAACTACCGCCTACCTTAAATTTTTCATTAATTGGAACAGTTTTATTTTAATAACTGACTGTGAGTTAATTCTAAATCACTTAAATTTAAATTATTGTTTTGAATCCTAATAATTACTTCGTCAAAAGTTTGATTTAATTCTCTAGCCAATTTTCTGGCATATTTAATTTCCCGTTTAGTTAATTGAGTATCTATTTTATTAATTAACTGCTTATCTATTTTGTCCATTATTATTTTGATTATCAGTATTATCAGAGGCGAAAAGATCGGGGCGAGTATTATCATTTAAGCCTAAACTCATTGGCATTAATTCGTCTGCTTCTTCATCTTCCACAGGGTCAAAGCCTATTTCA
>CAZRCF010000331.1:1046-1738 GCA_964598505.1 uncultured Lentimicrobiaceae bacterium
GACTCACTGATAATTGAATTTATATACTTTAATAATTTGTTTAAAAGTGGAATAACTGCATTATTGTACAAAATTCTGTAAGCTTGCTCTTGATTATTGAAGGTACTGCTAGCTGGGTCTACAAGTACAAAGGGAACTCCTAAACATTGTGAAATATACCTTGTCATGGCTTCATTTTGTTTAACAAAATCCATGTCCAAAGCACTCATTGACAGCTGTTTGTACTCTAAACCTTTATCCACCAGTATCATTGAACGCCCTTTTTTAGCTCCGCTCAAAGTTTTTTCTAAATATTGCCCTAAAGCTTTAAAAGCATTTTCATCGATTGTTTCAGCTGTAGGCGTTAATAAACCACTTGGTACGCCCGAACCTTGCAAGGTGGCTTTATTCCAGTCCAAGCCAGCTTTATGAATATCAAGAGCCGTTTCGGCTGAATGCAAAGGCGGCAAACCTTCAAACTGATTACTAGGATTATATGTTTTCAAATGCTTGAGTAGTGAATATAAACCTAAATCATTGTTTTCAAACTTATTGTTGATTTGATTATAAGTAAATATTCTTTGTTTTCCAGTAAGTGGCAAATACTGATACTGAGATGGGAATAAGTCGTTTTGATGTAAATTGTTTATGCTTACTTGATCCGAAGGTAAGCAGTAAAGCTCTTGAACGTCTCTTTGTGAGCCATAAAAAGC
>CAZRCF010000331.1:1748-2824 GCA_964598505.1 uncultured Lentimicrobiaceae bacterium
AAAAGCCTGCAAGTAAGTATTCCCATAAAGCAAATAATTATAAGCTAATGACTCAAGCAAACTTTCAAAAGTATCTCTAGGATTGACTTTTGTTAATAAAGGAGAAATATCTAAATCAGTTCTTATTTCTTTTTTGCCTTCATTATTTGCAATTTGAGTTTCAAGAGGAATATTAATAATTGCTTTTACTATAATTTCAATAGCTGAATTGGCTACTACGCTAAATAAATAAGCTTGTTTTCCTACATTAGTTTGAAAAAACGAACTTAAAGAATCATACTGAATATTAATATTATGCTCACTAGGTGCATTCTTCTTTTCCCAGAAATTCCAATTAAAATTTTTAAACAAATTCATTTTTTTTACTACTAAATATTTAAAGTATAAATATTATATACTTTCTTTTGCATGTGAAAATTATCCAAAACTCCACTTAAACCATCTACAAAATCGTCGTTTTGTACTTTATCCGAACTGTATTTTAATTCTTCCAAAGGTAAACTTATATTATATTCTTTCTTTGCAAGTTCCTTACTCCAATATCCAAACCCTTGATTGGCTTTTTCATCAAAAGTAATTTTTTTAACTTTATTCCCAAATCTTGAATACATTGATATTAATTCCCTCGCCTGTTGCTCGGGGTTCAATTTATCAAGTATAAAGTCAATTACATATAAGTTTTTATTATCAATATGCTCACCCATTGCCATTAAACAAAAATAGTCAGATGTAGTTTTTGCCGTGTGAGTAGTATCTGCGTGTATATAAATATCTTTTATTTTGTCTAGGTCTAAATGTTCGTAATATCTTAAATCTTCTCTCTGGATAAGAGAATAACTTGAATCAATAGGACTATTCATATAATTCCTAGCAAATACGCTAGGGTTATCCTGTCTCAGCTGAATTAAAGCCTCGGCTGGGTGTCTTTGTTCCCAAATACTATTGTCATTTTCATTTAAAGCAGAAAATTTATATACATTCCAGCCATTAATTTGTTTGGTTAGCATACGGTTAATGATTGAATTTAAACTTAGATTAGTTCCAATCATTCTTACCTTACCATCTACAAGCGAAGG
>CAZRCF010000331.1:3042-3400 GCA_964598505.1 uncultured Lentimicrobiaceae bacterium
CAGCTCTTCTAAGTCATCAATATTAATTAACTGAGGTCTTTGAGATTCAAAATTAATTCCTGAAATATCACTGCCAGCACTGATTCCAAAGATAGCCCTATTCTCACCATTAATATTAATAATTACTTGCTCGGTATTACATTTAACTATTTTGTAATTAAATACTTTTTGAAAATCAGAGCTAGAGAGGAACTTTGTAAAACTAGAAAAATGCTGAGTAATTTTGGATTGAGAACTGGAAACATATAATTGGAACTTAGTATCATCTAGTAAATTTTTCAAAGCAAAGCTTCTTAAAGTTGTGCTCTTTGCAAAGCCTACAGGAGCGAGTATTGCTTGCAATCTGTCGGTATTTTCA
>CAZRCF010000332.1:0-395 GCA_964598505.1 uncultured Lentimicrobiaceae bacterium
GAAAACGACGTCCCTACTTTCTTTCTGAAAAAAATATCAATTGATAAATACAAAAGAGATGAAATATCCAATATTTCCACAAAAGATATAATCAGAATTAATCCAGTTACTAACACACCGATTACGCTAGAAGTTAATAAAAGCGAACTAAAACGTAACGTTTTATTTAGCGAGAATGACTTCCTTTCGCAGATAGATTTTCCTGAAAACTATATTAAAATAGGATACTTTAGATATAATAATTTATTTCATCCATACTTTTTTGAAACACGTAAGTTATTCAAAAGTCAAAACGGAATAGAAATACTGAAAAATTCTATAAAAGAGATTTCTAATAAAATAGATTTAAAAATTGATTTTGTTTTTTATCCGATTTTTTCTGGTGCCGAAGAAAT
>CAZRCF010000332.1:405-3395 GCA_964598505.1 uncultured Lentimicrobiaceae bacterium
TAATTTTTTATCTTTTGTCAATTAAATACAAATTTTTTTGACCGTAATTTTGTGTCGAAATAACATCGTATAGAAAATAGAATGCAAAAAACCAATCAATTATATTGATGTTTTTCTCATTTTCTCTGAAACTAATTTGGTTGTTCAAAATTTTACTGGATAAAACGGAGCATACTGACCATCTGACCCCAGAACTTAAAACGCAAAATTTGTTGTGTAAAAATAGGATATTTTACTGACAATACGGCGGATACTGACCACTTTTACAAGCAAAGGAAATAAATTTAATGTAAGATTGATTTTAGCACACGAGCAAATGCAGACAAATGTATTTTGTTGGCGGGCGGGCTTCAAGATTTCGGAGCATGTTGACCAGTTTAGTTCATCCGGAATCAATCAATCAATCAATCAATGCTTATTGATTCGAGCCTGATTTGTCAGGATTTCGGAGCATATTGACCACTTATTGATCAACGAGAATCAATTAATAAGTTGATTTCGAGCCTGATTTGTCAGGATTTCGGAGCATATTGACCACTTTATTTTCTTCATTCCTTAGGTTTTGTTTTATTTCGCAGCCATTATTAACAAACACAATCCGATTATGGCAGGAAAAACAAGACCTATGAGTCAGATAAAACAATTATTACATTTACACAAGCAGGGCATGAAAATCAATACCATTGCCCGCACGCTTGGTATGAGCCGCAACACTGTGAAGTCTTACCTTCAAAAGTTGTTGCTCTTATGCATTGATATAGATACACTTCTGGCGTTGGACAATCCAATTTTAGAAGGCAGGTTTCATGCCGGCAATCCGGCTTATTCCGATGGTCGGTTTGATTATTTCAAGTCACATTTGGGCTATTACGAGAGTGAGCTCAAACGCAAGCACGTAACACGTCGGATTCTATGGCAGGAGTACCGCAGCGAACAACAGCAAGGTTATGGTTACACGCAATTTTGTTATCATTTGTCGCAGCAACTGATTGCCCGTAAACCAACCATGGTTTTAAACCATGCACCGGGCGAGAAACTGTTTGTGGATTTTGCTGGAGATAAACTCTCATATGTAGATAAAAATACAGGCGAGATAATGGAGTGTCACGTATTTGTAGCCTGTTTACCTTATTCCGATTACAGTTTTGCAATGGCTGTACCAAGCCAGAGTATCGAAGATTTTCTTTATGCATTGGCTTGTGCACTGGCATTTTTCGGGGGCGTTCCACAAGTGCTGGTAACCGACAATCTCAAATCAGCCATTGTAAAAGCCAACCGCTACGATCCAGATGTAAACCGTGCATTGGAAGATTTTGCCAATCACTATGGTTTAACGGTAATACCGACCCGGGTACGCAAACCACGGGATAAAGCATTGGTAGAAAATCAGGTAAAACTGATCTATGCCAGGGTTTATGCCCGCTTGCGCAACGAACAGTTTTTAGACTTACAATCGCTTAATACAGCCATTGCTCAAAAGAACAAGGAGCATACACAAACCCGTATGCAGCAGAAACCTTATTCGCGGGAGGAAAAGTTTCTCTCAGATGAAAAAGTGCTACTGCAACCGCTACCTCAAGTTCCTTTTGAGTTAAAGTATTACAAAGAGCTCAAAGTAGCACAAAACAACCATGTGTATCTGGCTCATGATAAGCATTATTACAGTGTACCGTATGCTTACACAGGCATGAAGGCCAAACTGATATTTACCCGGACCATTGTGCGTATCTACTTAAAAAACGAGTTGGTTGCCACACACCAGCGAAGCTTCAAAGCCGGCAGTTACTCTACCATAAAAGAACATTTGTGCTCACACCATCAGCATTATTTAGACCGCAGTCCCACGTATTATATCAAACAAGCTGCCAAGAGTTCGCAAGTATTTGCCACGTTGGTTGAGCTTATGTTCAGCAGTGGACGATACCCCGAACTGCTTTACAGAAGTTGCGATGGACTATTGAGTTTACAACGAAAAACAGAGGCGCACGTTTTTGAAAAAGCCTGTCAAATGGCCATTGACTATCAAAATTATTCATATCGGTTTATCAATCAATTAATACTTAATAAAATGACAGAACAACAAGAAGAACAACAAACCCAACTCACAAAACAATTACCCAAACACTCCAACATAAGAGGTAAGGCGTATTTTTCTAAAAATGAAAATCAACAAACAATCAAATTTTAAACAAATCAACAAACAAAAACAATGACACAGATTGAATCTAAAATGAATCAGTTGCGCTTGCAAGGCATGGCGCAAAGTTGGAAAATAATGGCTGAAACGCGCCAAATATATGAACTGTCGTTCTCGGACGGAATAGAATTGCTCTTACAGTCGGAAGTTGATCTTCGCACAAATCGCAGGTTTGACCGCCTGGTGAAAAGTGCCCGTTTTCGTTATCAGGCATCCGTTGTGGAGCTTAACTTCGAACCCGCTCGCGGGTTGGACAAATCGCTTGTAAACGCTTTGGCAATGGGGCAATATATCGAAAAAGGAGAAGCTATACTCATAACCGGTGCTGCCGGTTGCGGGAAAAGTTTTCTTGCTTCAGCTTTAGGGCAACAGGCTTGCACACAAGGTTTTTCTGTGGAATATTACAACACGCAAAAACTGCTAATAAGGGCTAAAATGGCTCGTATTGAAGGAAATGCGATTAGATTCTTTGAAAAATTAGCCAAAATTAATTTGCTTATACTCGATGATTTTGGATTCACGCACTTCGACAAACAGCAACAATTGGATTTAATGGAGATTGTTGAAGACAGGCACGGGCGTGCCGCCACCATTATTTCAAGCCAATTACCTGTCGAAAATTGGTTTGATGTGATTGAAAATGAAACAATTGCGGATGCAATTCTCGATAGAATTGTACACACGGCATATAGAATTGAATTGAAAGGTGAAAGTTTAAGAAAAAAACGGTAATTTTGTCAGTCGATTGTGTTGAGAGATACACAACCTAAGGGATGGTCAATATCACCGGAAT
>CAZRCF010000333.1:0-3394 GCA_964598505.1 uncultured Lentimicrobiaceae bacterium
TTGCTTGGCATAAAACGAAATGTCGGCTGGCCCTGGCATGGGATTTGGAAAAACTTGTAAATTTTCTTCATTTACGCCTACTTCATTAATACCATTGGTAAGTTGCAATTGAAATACATCGCCGGCATGCCATTTGGCAGTAGCCACGTGTGTAAGGTTTTCTACTTTTACGCTGTCCACTGTAGTGGCTGCACCAGTTGCTGCAAACGTAATAGTATAGGTTTGCGAAAAGCTTGTTGCTGTTGCAAAAATCATTAAAAATAAAAAGGTAATTTTTTTCATAGGAAATTTGTTTTAAAAATTCGTTGTAAAGATATAAATTATTTCAGGAAATCAATCTAAAATTTGTAAAAAATTCTATCTATCTATCTATCTATCTATCAAATTATTGCATATAAAATATCTATTGTACAAAGTTTGAAGTTAACTATTTCACAATTGAAGTTACAAACTTCAAAAATTAAAAATGCGAAGTTCGGAAACTTCGCACAACCATAGGTTTTCTACTTTTACGCTGTCCACTGTAGTAGCTGCACCAGTTGCTGCAAATTGCAATCAATTAATAATTATTATATTTTCTTTATTTCCAATACCTTTATCTATTAAATTTTGCTTATTAGCTTCAATTTCGTTTCTATCACTCGAACAACCTACTTTAACTTTATAAAGTCCATCACTTAAAACTACACCAACATCAAAAATTGAGTTTTGCTTAATATTTAACGCCATTTTAATTGCATTATCTTTGTTTTTAAAAGCACCACATTGTAATGTATAATAATCATTATAAGAGCAGATATTACCCCAAATCAATTCATAATTTTGATTTGATTTTGTACTTGTTTTGTTTTTATTAGAATTAATTATATTCTTCTGCAAAATAGTTTTTGGATTATCTTTTTTGCCTTTATTAATCATAATAAACACATTATTACCACCTCTTTTTTCTAATAGAGTACGTTTAATTTCAATTGCATTTTTCTTTGTTGACTCGCAACCAACTTGAACTTTATACAATCCATTATTTAATATAATTCCTACATCAAATTCTGATGTATTTTTAATGTTTTGAGCCAATTTCATTGCATTCACTTTATGTTTAAATGCTCCAAATTGAATGTAATAATAACCAATTTGATCGCAAGCAACTCCCCAAATTAAAACATCATTTTGCTCGGAATAGCTTTCTTTAAAATTAGTATCTATTGTAATTATTTTGTTTTGTAAAGCTGGAGATATTGAATCCTTATCTTCTTTATTGCTCATAATGTATATATTCTTATCTCCAATTTTTTCAATAAGAGTATGTTTGATTATTTCTGCTTCTTTTTTTGTTGCTAAACATCCAACCTGAACTCTATAAAACTCATTGTTTATTAAAATACCTACATCGAAATTGGTTTTCCTTTTAATATTTAAAGCCAATTTCATAGCATTTTCTTTATGTTTTAATGCTCGATATTGAATATAATAATATCCAGATTTGGTACAAATATTATCCCAATTTAACTCTTCATTTTGAGATGGAACATTAATTTTGGCATTTTGTAATGAAATATTTGTAGTATCGGCAATACCTTTATTAACCAAAATAAATATTTTATCGAAACCACCTTTTTCTATTAATTTAAGTTTAATATTATCAGCATCTTTTCTTTTTGGAGAACATCCAACTCTAACTTTATATAGTCCATCGTTTAATATAATTCCAACAGATAAATCGGTGGTGTTTTTAATATTCAAAGCCATTCGCATAGCATTGTTTTTGTTTTTAAATGCACCACATTGTACATGGTAATAGCCATCTTTCAAACAAATATCGCCCCAAATAAATGTGCTTTCCTCTTTTGTAACTACAATAGCTTTTGTAGCAATTATTTCTTTAATAGTTTTTTTAGCAATTTTATCTTTTTTGGTTATAAAGTCTTTGCGAGTTTTATCTTTTGTGGTTGAGGTATCTTTTGTTGTAATATCTTTACTAACAATATCTTTTGTAATTATTGTGTCATTGGTAATAATATCTTTTATTGTATCTGTTTTTTGTTTTTCAATTTCTTTTTTATTTAAAACAAAATCTAAATTATCAATTACATCACCCTCAGTTTCTGGTTTTACCGTGATATTTATTTGTGAAGGAGTGGCAGCCATTTGTAAACGATTTAACTGAACTGAATCAATTTTAACAAAATACTCTCCTGGTAAAAGTCCAATATGATTAAAGTATCCATCAGATTCGGTTATAGTTTTGTTTACATAAGTGCCATATTTATTATAAATATTAACTATAACTCTTCCAATTCCTTCTTTTAACGAATCTTTTTGAAATTGAACTATTCCACTAATTTCTGCAACCGGCGAAACAGGGATTTCAATACTTTTAAATTGGTTAGGGTCAACTAAAATTTTATATTTTTTATCTGTTAATCGCCAAGTAATAAATTCAAAGTTCTTATCTTCTAATTCAACGTTATAGTAAATAAATGGTTCAAGTCCCATAATTCTTATGATTGAATCTTTTTCGCTTAAAACAGGGCGACCTCCATTAATTTTTACTGATAATCCGTAGGCTTTTTTCTCATTTGCATCAAAAACTCCATTATGATTTATATCAATAAAAGGAATAAATGAAATTCCACCACGACCAACCATTGACTGTTGATTTGCAAAAATACGATTGTTTTTACTATCGTAAGCAATACCACCACGAACACTTTCCATAAACGAAACATCATTATTGATAAATCGAGTAGAAACATTTGTTTGTGCAAACGAAAAGTCGAATTTCAGAGAAATATTAAAACTGCTGTAATTTGAAACAATATTTCGCTCAAAAGAAGCAGCACAATAACCCGAACGAGATATTTTTTTCTCAATCTCTGTTTTAAATGATATTAACTCGCTGTTTGTAATACTAATTTGAGCTGAATTTCGGAAAGAAAATCCTTTGGGAAGTCGCATTGAAATTGCAGCATTGGTATTAACATATACCGAGTTTTCTTCAATCCAATTGGCATAAGTTGATATATTTGCGTTAAACTGGCGATAAAAAGCAGAAAACAATAAATCAGCCATATTATAAGTAAAATTTTTATATACATTTTGCTTAAAAGAAATACGAGTAGTACCCGAAATGTTTTTTAATCGCAATGGGAACGACAGACCTGCTTTTCGTTCTTCTAGATAATTAAATAAAATTACTTTTTGCCCTTCTTTATATTTACTGTAATCAATTTCAAACACTGCATTCGACCATAAATAATAATTTAACATACCTTTTATTTTAACATCGTGAGCATATTCGCCACTTAAAATCAATCTGCGAAATGGCAGAATAGAAATATTTGCAAATGGAATTGAAGTTAAATTATTGTTTACTGAACTATTTGAAGTTGAG
>CAZRCF010000334.1:0-3392 GCA_964598505.1 uncultured Lentimicrobiaceae bacterium
ACCGGATTAGGACTTGCAATTGTTAAACAATTAGTAGAAGCACAAGATGGAACTATTTATGTAAAAAGCAAAATTGAAGAGGGTTCAACATTTGGTTTTACATTAAGTTTTCAAAAAACGAAAGCAGAAGTTGAATCAGAAGAAGACATATTGGAATTAGATACCGAAATAAATAACATAAATGTATTAGTGGTTGAAGATATTGCACTCAATCAATTGCTTATGAAAACACTATTAGATGAATTTGGTTTTGGTTGCGATATTGCCTCCAACGGTAAAATTGCTATTGAAAAACTAAAAACCAATTCGTATAATGCTATTTTAATGGACTTGCAAATGCCCGAAATGAATGGGTTTGAAGCCACAGAATACATCAGAAACAAAATGAATTCAAGTATTCCTATTATTGCATTAACTGCCGATGTTACAACCGTTGATTTAGCAAAATGCAAAGCCGTTGGTATGAATGATTATATAGCAAAGCCCGTTGACGAAAAAATATTGTACAGTAAAATTATTGGTGAGGTAAAAAAAGCTATTCATGCTAACGGATATAATGAAAATAAAAATGGAAATGGAAATGGAAAAGATAAAATATTAAAATACACCGACTTAGATTATTTAATCCGTCGTACAAAATCGAATCCAATATTGATGATGGAAATGATTTCGCTTTATCTGGAACAAACGCCACCATTAATAAATGCTATGAAAGAAAGCTGGAAGTCAAAAGATTGGGAATCATTATATTCAGCAGTACATAAAATTATTCCTTCATTTGCAATAATGGGTATTAGTAACGATTACGAAAATATGGCAAAAAAAGTTCAAGAATTTGCAAAAAACCAACAACAATCAGACGATATATCTGATATGGTTCTACAGCTCGAAAATGTATGTACACAAGCATGTGCAGAATTAGAAGTAGAATACGAAACTATTAAAAACACTAAAAAATGAACAACGAAAAAAAAATTAAATTTTTCTTAGTAGATGACGATGCACTGTATTTAAAATCCTTAGCAATTGATTTTTTACAGCACGCCAATTTTATAATCGAATCTTATGCTACCGGTGAACTTTGTATTGCTAATTTATCGCATAACCCCGATTTGATTATTTTAGATTACCATCTTGATGGAATAGATAAAACAGCAATGAATGGAATAGAAACATTAGATAAAATAAAAGCTTTCAACCCCGATATTCCTGTAATAATGTTATCTTCTCAGGACAAAATTGAAGTTGCAATAGATTGTATGCATCACAAAGCTTTTGATTATGTGGTTAAAAGCGAAACTGCTTTTTTGCGATTACAAAAATCTATTAACACAATTTTTCATACAAAAAAAATAGAAAAAGAATTGAATTGGTATATGGAACGAATGTAGTGCTATTGTTTACAACAAGAATTATTAGTTTTGATTTTCATTATCAGAATCATGTTTATGCAAATGATACAAACAAGTATGAAAATATCCTAATAAATCGGCAACAGCAAGTCCCCACCTTTCAATAAACCACAAACGACAATTATTAATCGCACATTCTTGAGCAGCCAATTTATTTGTCCCAAATAGTAAATTTGTATCTTTTAAATCTTGGTATAAATCGGTAAGTGCTTCAGCAACCTTTACTCCTTCATCGGTGCAATCGCAGGTATGTTCTTCGTTGCAAGGTGCTTCAAATTTTTCCTTTAAAATCTGTAAAAGTGTTTCGTATTCCTCTTCGGTAACAAAACGTTCGTCTGCCGAATTATCTTCAATGGTTATTTCTGGAATTAACGATGCTTTTAAATAAATTAATGGTAATATTTTTTGCAAATATTGCATTATTGTTCGTTTGTCATACTTGCCTATTTCGTCCATAAAGCGAACATATTCAATACCAATAGTTAGCATTTCTAAAACATGTTTTGAATGAGTTAAATCATAATCGGCAACATGTTCGGTGTTTTCGTATATTGGTTCAAAATTATCTATCATCTTTTATATTTTTTAAAACTGAAATAATTATATTTAAAGCGTCTTCTAATTCTACCATTGAAATTGTAAGCGGAGGAGCTAATCGCATACTGTTGTCGCAAAAAAGAAACCAATCGGTAATAACGCCATTTTTAATACAATTATCAATAATTTGCTTATTTAGTTTAAATGATTCAAATTCAATTGCAAATAAAAATCCTGCATTTCGTATTTCTTTAATTAAAGGAGCATTTTGTAATTTATTTACAACAAAATTTGACTTATACTCAATATCATCAATAAGTTTTTCATCAATAATTGCATTAATGCAAGCCAAAGATGCTGCACACGAAACCGGATGTCCTCCAAAAGTTGTTATATGACCTAATATTGGATTATTAGTTAAGCAATTCATTATTTTTGATGATGAAACAAATGCACCAATTGGCATTCCTCCACCCATTCCTTTTGCAAAAGTTATTATATCGGGAATAAAATTTGCATATTCAAATCCGAACATTTTACCTGTTCTGCCAAAACCTGTTTGCACCTCATCGGCAATTATAAGCGTACCAGTTTCTTTGCAACGAATTTGTAAGGTTTTCCAATAATCAGATTTTGCAATTCTAATTCCTGCTTCTGCCTGAACAGGTTCAATAATAATTGCAGCAGTTTTTTTGGTTATTTTATCTAAATCTTCAATTTTTCCAAATTCAATATTCGAAAAACCAGTAATAACCGGAGCAAACCATTTTTTATACTCAATAGAGCCTATTGCACTTAATGCACCTAAAGTACTTCCATGATAAGCATTATAGCATGAAATTATTTCACTTCTATTAGTATATTTTCGTACAATTTTTATAGCTCCTTCAATTGCTTCGGAACCTGAATTTACAAAATAAACAGATGATAAATTGGAAGGAAGCAATGAAACAATTTTTTGAGCTAAATGGTTTTGTGGTGTTTGAATATATTCGCCATAAACCATTAAGTGCATATATTTTTCCGTTTGAACTCTTATTGCTTCAACCACTTTTGGATTACAATGACCAACGCTGCTTACAGATATTCCCGAAATCATATCATAATAAGCTTTTCCAGAAACATCATAAATAAAAGTGCCTTTTGCACTATCAATTTCAAGTGCTAAAGGGCTTGGCGAAGTTTGTGCAATATGTTTAAAGAATATTTCTCGTTGTGTTAGCATATTATGTATTTAATTATAATTGCAAAATTATCAAATTATGAATTTTTATGGTTCTTCGTCATTAATTGTGGAATATAAATTTATAGGTTTGATTTAAGATATAAATCATATTTATAAAGTTATCTATAAATCAAGGATTATATGATAATCGAATAAATATTTATTCCTTTACTTTTGTCTTGAAACAAAAGTAAAACAAAAATTCAAGACTGCACCAA
>CAZRCF010000335.1:0-3381 GCA_964598505.1 uncultured Lentimicrobiaceae bacterium
AAACACTATATGCTCACATGTCGCGAAAAGCTGTTAAAGTTGGACAAAAAGTTAAGCGCGGCGAGTGCATAGGTTATGTTGGAAGTACCGGATTATCAACTGCTCCGCATTTACATTACGAAGTAATTAAAAATGGCACGAAAGTAAACCCTATTCACTTCTTCTTCAACGATTTAACACCTGAAGAATATGAACAAGTTATTGAATCATCGGGTAAAGTTAATCAAGCATTGTCGTAAATAAGTGGTTGGGGCTTCTGAAAGTTGTTTTTTTGTTGAAAAATCATAGGTTTAAGCAACAGGTGAATATTTTGATTTAATGCAATTTTTAAGTATTTTGTATAATATCGTATTTTTTTAATGAGTATGATTATTAGCGAGTTCCATACAACAAATAAATTATAAAATTAAAATGAAGGTATGAAATCACGATATTGGTTCTCTAAAAAGATTGCAATTATATCTTTTTTAATAATAGTTGTTAATAACATTGATGCTCAAATAATTGATAATTTTTCTGATGGAAATTATACTTCAAATCCCACTTGGATAGGCGATGATTCGTTGTTTATAGTTTCTTCAACAACTATTACTGGTGGAAGTTTTGCTCCTCGTTTACAGCTAAATGCTAATCAAGCAGGTACATCATATTTAAGTACTGCAAATGTTAAAACAACTTTAGATAGCACCGAATGGCGATTTTGGATACGACTAAATTTAGGCACTTCTAACAATAATAATTGTCGCGTTTATCTTACATCGGATATTGAAAACTTAAAAAATCCATTAAATGGATATTTTATTATGTTTGGCGATGATGTAAATGCTTCAATTGATAATATTTCTCTTTACAAACAGCAAGGAACTACTACAACTAAAATAATTAATGGTACAATTGCCAATACAAATTTGGCAAAAAACTATAGAATTAAAGTAACTCGAAATAACGCTGGTTTATGGTCGTTATATTCCGATACTACTGGAGGCACAAACTATTTTTTGGAGGGTTCGGCTACAGAAACAAGCTTAAATACATCTCAATATTTGGGTGTATTATGTAAATATACAGTTAGTAATAAAGCTAACTTTTTCTTTGATGATTTTTACTGTGGACCCATTGATATTGATAATGTTGCACCAGTATTAAACAAAATTACAACATTTAGTTCTACTCAGCTCGAATTACAATTTTCGGAAGCTATTGACCAAATTACTGCAAATAATATTAATAATTACTCAGTAAATCAAGGCGTTGGATTACCTATTACAGCCGAAATTGATGCAATAAATCCTTCAATAGTTAAATTAACATTTTCGCAATCCTTTCAGCAAAACAATCCTTATTTATTAACAGTTTCCGACATAAAAGACTTAGTTGGTAACACTTCAACCGCTCAAAACACCACTTTTACTTATTATACTCCAAATTCGTGGGATATTGTTATAAACGAAATAATGGCAGACCCTGACCCAGCTGTTGGATTACCCGATGTTGAATATATCGAATTAAAAAACAATACATCGTTGCCAATAAATCTAAACGGTTGGAGTTTGAAACTTGGTACAACATTAAAAACATTGCCAAATTACGAGCTACTAGCCGATAGTTTTGTAGTTATTACTGATGAAGATTTTATTACAGCTTTTGGTGCTAATATCGCAACAATTGGACTGTCAAGTATTTCAATTACAAATGGTGGTCAGGAGATTTCGCTTTCAGATCCTTCATCAAAACTAATTCATTATATAAATTTTTCGGATAGTTGGTACAGTAATGATTTGAAAAAAAATGGAGGTTGGTCACTCGAGCAAATCGACCCTAATAATTATTGTGGCGAAAGTAATAATTGGGCTGCTTCGCAAGATATTTCGGGAGGAACACCAGGTAAAAGAAACTCAATCTATGCGCAAAATCCAGATATTTCTGAACCCGAAATACTTCGAGCAATTATTCAAGATAGCTACTCGGTAATGGTATATTTTTCGGAAAGTATGAACCCAAATTATTTAGCAAATGTGAATAATTATTTAGCAAGTCCAAGCTTAGATAATCCTATTTCGGCATTACCAATAGCCCCATCATATAAATCGGTTTTACTTACTTTTAACGATTCGATAGTTCACGAACAAATTTATACTCTTAATGTTTCCGATACAATTACCGATTGTTATGGAAATATTCTTACAGTAAATAGCAATGTGCGGTTTGCTTATCCAAACACTCCCGAACCAAAAAATATAGTTATAAATGAAATACTTTCAAACCCACGTGAAGACGGTGTTGATTTTATTGAAATAATCAATGTTTCACAAAAAGTTATCGATTTAAAACAAATTTTGATAGGAAATATTTACAATGGTGTAACAATTATGAAACCAATTACAACCGAAGGCTATCTACTATTTCCTGAAGAGTATGTTGTTCTGTCGAGCAATTCAAATGCTGTAAAACAACAATATATAACTCAAACAACGAAAAATTTTGTTCAGTTAAGCTCATTTCCAACATATAATAACGATGATGGTGTTGTTGTTTTAACCGATATCAATAATATAGAAATCGACAAAGTTGCATATAATTTAAGTATGCACTATCCACTACTAAAAACCACCGATGGAGTTTCGTTAGAACGAATTTTCCCATTACGTTCGTCGGTAGATAATACAAACTGGCATTCTGCTGCTTCTAATGTTGGCTATGCAACACCAGGTTATAAAAATTCTCAGTATTCGGAAAACATAAACTCACCTGATGAAATTACAATTGAACCTGAAGTTTTTAGCCCTGATAATGATGGCTTAAACGACAACCTAAATATAAATTATAAATTTACCGAAAATGGATATAGAATTAATATTTGGATTTATAATTCATCAGGGGCAAAAATAAAACATATTGCAAACAACGAACTTATTGCTATCGAAGGCACTTTTAGTTGGGATGGAACAACTATTGACAAACATAAAGCTCCATCTGGAATTTATGTTGTTTTTATTGAAGTGTGGAAAACAGATGGAACAGTTAAAAAGTTTAAAAAAGCTGCAACACTTGGGGTTAGATTTTAAAAAAATTGTTAATGGTAAATTGTACACGGTAAAATATAAAAACTTTTATTTTAATAAAATTCAATTTTTAGCAATTACGATAATGCCAATCTTTTAAAATACAATCTCATAAGCACCGCTTTTACTTACCACATAATTTGCTACTGATAAACTATCGCACTCTTTTACCCATTTATTTATTTTATAATCGGAGTTTGAGGAATCGAAAATCCATAATTTGGCATCAATTGCTTTTACTATGCTTTTTCCTGACTTTGACATTAAAGCATAGTTGTTTTTGTAAAATATAGAATATCAATGCTATACATTTTTTGCG
>CAZRCF010000336.1:0-3353 GCA_964598505.1 uncultured Lentimicrobiaceae bacterium
TAAATAAAAACAGCCTATTGTTTAGTAAATTTATAAAAAGAATTATTATTTCAGTAAATAAAATGGTGCGAAGTTTGAAAACTTTGCACCATTTATAATAGAGTTTTTAAAATTATTATTCAAAGAATCTTTCCGAAACTATATCCCAATTTACCAAGTTCCAAAATATTGAAACGTAATCAGGTCTTTTGTTTTGATAATCAATATAGTAAGCGTGTTCCCATACATCACAAGTTAAAAGAGGTTTTAGCCCTTTTGTTAATGGATTTCCTGCATTGCTTTCCTGAACAATTTCTAATTTTCCATCTTTATTTTTCACAAGCCAAGCCCAACCCGAACCAAACAAGGTTACCGATGCTTGTGTAAATTTTGTTTTAAACTCCTCAAAAGAGCCAAAACAACTATTTATTTCTTCTAACAGTTTGCCTTTAGGTTCGCCTCCGCCATTTGGTTTTAGCGAATTCCAATAAAAAGTGTGATTCCATATTTGAGCAGCATTATTAAAAATGCCTCCTGAAGATTTCATTATTATCTCTTCTAAAGTTTTAGAGTTTTCAAATTCGGTACAAACAATTAAATTGTTTAAATTGTTTATGTATGCTTGATGATGTTTTCCGTAGTGAAACTCAATTGTTTTCTGCGAAATATATGGTTCAAGAGCATTTATTTCGTACGGAAGTTTTGGTAATATAAACGACATGATTTTTAAAATTTTGGTTTAACATTTATTTTTTATATTATTGCATTCAAAAAAAATCAAATTTTATTATGAAACATATTTTTATTATCCTATTATTAGCTACATGTTTGATTTCATGCGGACCATCAAAACAAGAAGAAGAACGTCAGCAAAAAATTGATGATTCAATTGCAAATATTGAAAGTAATGCAGCCATTGAAAAAGCAAATGCTTTATTAAATTCCGATTCTGTTAATACTGATTCAACTAAAACTTCAAACTAATCAAATATAATAACAATATTAATTAAAAATTGTTTGATTAGAAAGAAAATTTTAAGATTTTTTCTTAAAATTGAGTTTTGCTTTATAAATACTTACATTTAACTCAAAACCTATTAATAAAACCATTGAGTTAAAGTAAATCCACACCATCATAACAATTAAAGTACCAATTGACCCATATAAAACATTATAGTGGGTAAAATTGGTTACATAAGCATCAAAACCAATTAAAAGCAAAGCTGCCATTGTTGTAGCTAAAGTTGAACCGGCAGAAATAAATCTGTAATATTTTTGATTGGAAGGGGCTAAAAAATAGATAAATGAGATTGCAAAAAATATAAGCGCCATAACAATAAGCCATTTACCTATTATTAGCATCCAAATTGCAAAACCACTTCTTAATAAATCATTGTCAACCAAATAATTAACTAATACTTTGCCACTAATAATAAGCACAATTGCTAATACCATAAGTAACGATAATATAATAACAAGCAGAAACGAAATCATACGTTGTTTAAAGCTTTTTCGTGATTTGATTCCATGATACGAATTATTAAATGCCGTACTAATAGCCATCATACCGTTGGTAGCTAAAAATAGAGCAGAGATAAAAGAAATAGACAACAATCCACCTCTTGGTCGGCTAACAATATCGGTAATAATTGTTTCAATTACATCCCACGTTGCGGCAGGAATTATTTCGGATAATGTATTAAGTAAAATTGATTGAAAATTTTCAATAGGAATATAAGGTATTAAGGTAAAAAAGCTGATTATTAAAGGAAATAATGCTAAAAAAAAAGTAAACGCAAGTGCCGCACTTCTTTGATTAATATCTCCCTTAAATAAGCCTTTTACAAAAAAACTTCCAACATAATATATAGGAACGTGACTAAAACCAGGAAACGACAACTGTTTTGATAAATATAAAAGTTGTTTAATTACAGGAATATTTGCAATAAATATTTTAATTTTTTGCCACATTTTATTAATAAATTTACTTTTTAAAAATTTCTAAACAATAGCTTTTAAACTCATATCAAGGCTTTTAATATGATGTGTTAGCGAACCCGAAGATATAAAATTAACACCGGTTTGTGCATATTGATGAATATTTTCAATAGTAATATTCCCCGATGCTTCAGTTTCAAATTTGCCATTAATTAGTTTAACAGCATTTACCATGTCGGTAGGAGAAAAATTATCAAGCATAATTCTGTCGATACCGCCAACTTCTAATATTTTTTTCACATCGTTAATTGAACGAGCTTCAATTTCAATTTTTAAATCTCTATTTGTCTCTTTTAAATATTTATGAGTGCGAGCAATTGCCTCTACAATTCCTCCTGCAAAATCTATATGATTATCTTTTAGCATAATCATATCAAATAGTCCAATTCTGTGATTTTTTCCGCCTCCAATACGAACAGCCCATTTTTCAATTAACCTAAGCCCTGGTGTAGTTTTTCGGGTGTCTAATAAGTAGCAATTTGGATTGTTTAATGCTTTAACCATTCTTTTAGTTGAGGTTGCAATGCCGCTCATACGTTGCATAAAATTAAGAACAGTGCGTTCGGCTGATAATATTGAAAGCGAACTGCCGGAAACATAAAATGCAATATCGCCTTTTTTAACATTTGCTCCATCGGGTATAAAATGTTCAATTTTCAAACACGAATCAACCTGTTTAAAAACCATTTCAGCTAATTCAACACCTGCTAAAACGCCATCTTCCTTAATAAGTAACTGAGCCTTGCCTTGCACATTTTTTGGAATACATGAAAGCGAAGAATGGTCTCCATCACCAATATCTTCTGCTAATGCTCTTGAAATAATTTCTTGAAATATATTATCCATGTTTTTATTTTTCATCAAATTCGAGTAAATGAATTAACTCTTTGGCAGCTACCTTTTTAACTACATAATAAACTCTATATGTTTTATTGTTTTTTGTTGTATAAGTACCAATTGTAAATTTACTTCCATCGTTTGAAGTACCTTCCTGACCAATTGTAAAATTTTTAGGTTGATTTTTGTTAAAAAAATCCCGAATTATCATTTCGGCTTGCGTTTTACTGTAAGTACTGTTATTTCCCGTTAATATTAATTCTATTGATGTATTAAAGTATTTTGCTAATTCATTAGCATTACCAGTTCTAATAGCATTATTTATCTCCGAAAATCCATTAGTATTAGGTTCAGTATTTAATGGTAATGTTATGCTATCTTTATTAATAATTATAACATTGCTGTATATGTTACTAACAAACAGGCTGTTAGAAAGTATTAACAAAACGGATAAGATAAAATATTTTATATTGTAATTTTTCATTTCAAATATTTTTTAAAAGCATAATTTAATCATCAAAAATTGAACCAAATAATAA
>CAZRCF010000337.1:0-3348 GCA_964598505.1 uncultured Lentimicrobiaceae bacterium
TAAAGAAAATAATTATCAATGGTTAATTGTTAATTATAAATTGTTATTTACTTACTAAACCATCAAAAAATACTAAAAAGCAGCGTAAGCTCCGAAATTACGCGTGGCGGACGGGGCTGTGAATGGCAAAAATATTACAAAACTTACAAAGGCGTTTACGTCTGCCTTGCAAAGCAAGGCACTACTTTGTCATTCTGAGCCTTAGCGAAGAATCCCTTATGAAATAGATACTTCACTGCGTTCAGTATGACAAAGGTTCTATTTTTGGCAGAGTGGGCAGGCATCGTAATTTCTTGATTTTTTGCATACTTTTACTCGTTGCACTTTTTTTATTACAATGTACTCGTTCTTCCCTTTGGTCAGGTGTATCAAGGCAAAAGTATGATAATAAAAGTTTAGCTTTTTTGGTGCAGTCTTGAATTTTTGCTTTACTTTTACTCGTTATCGTGTTTTTATATATATTTGTACTTGTTACTCACTTTGTTCGTGGTGTTTCTATACAAAAGTAAAAGGAAAGAATTGAGTTTATTGGATTTTTTTATAATTCATTATGGTTTAATTCAAATTTTATGTAATTTAGTGCAATAAAAACTAAACTATGCTAGTAAAAACTTATGGAAGTGCAATATATGGCATTAATGCAATAACAATTACTGTTGAGGTAAGTATCGAACAAGGAGTAAATTTTTTACTTGTAGGATTGCCTGATAATGCAGTAAAAGAGAGTCACCAACGTATTGATTCAGCACTTAAATTTAACAACTATCGCATACCGGGTAAAAAAATTGTAGTAAATATGGCACCAGCCGATATTCGCAAAGAGGGTTCGGCTTACGATTTAACCATAGCAATGGGAATTATGGCTGCCTCCGAACAAATGAAATCGGACTTACTAGACCAATATATTATTATGGGCGAATTGTCGCTTGATGGCAGTTTGCAACCTATTAGAGGAGCTTTGCCAATAGCCATTGAAGCTAGAGATAAAGGGTTTAAAGGATTTATTTTGCCCGAACAAAATGCCCGTGAAGCTGCAATTGTTGATAATTTAGCTGTTTATGGCGTTAATAATATTACTCAAGTTATCGATTTTTTAAATGGAAAAATTCAATTAGAGCCAACAATAGTTGATACTCGCAATGAGTTTTATTCCAGTTTAAATGAATATGAGTTTGATTTTACAGATGTTAAAGGACAAGAAAATATTAAAAGAGCATTAGAAATTGCTGCTGCCGGTGGGCATAATGTAATTTTAATAGGACCTCCGGGTTCGGGGAAAACTATGCTTGCAAAGCGATTACCATCAATTTTGCCACCTTTATCGTTGCAAGAAGCATTAGAAACAACAAAAATTCATTCAGTAGCAGGTAAAATGGGACGCGATACTTCGTTGGTTTCCGTTCGTCCATTTAGGTCGCCTCATCATACTATTTCCGATGTTGCATTGGTTGGTGGTGGCTCAAATCCACAACCGGGCGAAATTTCTTTAGCACACAATGGCGTTCTGTTTCTCGACGAATTACCCGAATTTAAGCGTACAGTTCTTGAAGTTATGCGACAACCCCTCGAAGATAGGGTTGTTTCAATAGCACGTTCAAAAATGTCGGTAGAATATCCTGCTTCGTTTATGTTTGTAGCTGCTATGAATCCTTGTCCTTGCGGATATTATAATCATCCCGAAATTGATTGTTCGTGTCCTCCGGGAACAGTTCAACGATATTTGAATAAAATTTCTGGTCCTTTATTAGATAGAATTGATATTCATGTTGAGGTTATTCCGGTCCCTTTTAGGGAACTTTCTAGTGTTATAAATGGAGAAAAAAGTTCAATTATACGAGATAGAGTTGTTAATGCTCGTATTATCCAAAAATCTCGTTTTGAAAAAGCAAAAGGTGTTCATTGCAACGCTCAAATGTCGAGTAAAATGTTACGAACCTATTGCGTAATTGACGAAACCGGTCTTACACTTTTGAAAACTGCAATGGAAAAATTAGGACTTTCGGCACGTGCTTACGACCGCATTTTAAAAGTTGCTCGCACAATTGCCGACCTTGATTCGTCTGCAGAAATAAAAATTGAACATCTTGCTGAAGCTATACATTATAGAAGTTTAGATAGAGATAATTGGGGAAAATAATAGCTCGAATTTTTTGTGGGTTTATTGAGCTTTATTAAAAATATATTCAATAAACTTTTTAACACCAACACCAACTCTTAAAAAATAGTACCAATACACCAAACTTCTGTTTTTTATATTGTATCGCTTATACATAAACGATTTTTTTGGTAATATATCATCAATTAAATATAATATTTTGTTTTTAAATCCTTTGGCAAGTTTTAAATTTTCGATATTAAAATTTATTGTATTTTCGACTAACCACTTTTTATCTCTTTTTAGGTATGCAATAAAAAATTCTTCCAATTTTATATTACAAACCGAAATTGATTTTTCAATGATATTCATAGGTAAATCGACATTAAAATACTTATTTACAAGAAATAACTGTTTGAAAACACTTTTTGTACAATTGTATTTTTTGCAAGAATATTCAAAGGCAGTCCAATTAATTTCGGTTTTATAAAATTCAAGCACAGCAATAATATCGCAATACGAGTAAAATTGAATTTTCCCGGTATTAAAATGATCGTCGAGGTGAATACATAAATGCTGTAAAATATCATTTGGCGATAGCGAAAGCACATTGAAATTATTAACAGTAACAGGAATTGCACGTTTCCAATAATCTTCAATTTCAATATTAATTTCAGAATTTGAATCAAAAAGTGTTAAGTGAATTTCAACTGGAACACTGCCTAAAATTAATGGTGGCAAATGTTTTAATGCGTGAAATTTTTTTATGTGCTCCGATTTTACTCGTTCAATGCTTTTATATCCAATTTTAGTTAAAATATCTTGGCATATTTTTGCGTATTCAGGTTTTATCAATAAATCAATATCGCTCATTTGTCTTTTGCCAATATCGCCGTAAATAAAATCGGATAAAAAAATACCTTTTAAGGCTATAACATTAATATTACTTGAATTTAAAGCAGTAATAATATTTGCAAAGTGCTGATAAAAAACAATATTGCTACTCAGCGATTTATAATATGTATTTTTAAATAAAGTTTCAAAAGTAGATGGAATTTTATTGATACAATCAATTGAAATTAAATTTTTGTAAATTAAAGGTGCAACACTATTCCCGAAAGCATTTTTTGCAAAGTATTCCCAGTTTGTAATTTTATCAATTAATAACTTAATCTGCTGAATATCTGCAGTATTGATATTTAGTTTTGAACAGTATAAAATTAGCTTATCTTCATTATTAAGTTCAAACATAA
>CAZRCF010000338.1:0-3344 GCA_964598505.1 uncultured Lentimicrobiaceae bacterium
TATAAACTAAAAAACAAAAAAGGGAAACCATTATTAAAATGATTACCCTTTTTTTTATTAAAACTGTTGAATATTACAGAATATGAAAAGGTTTCAATATTTCTGCTCCAACGCGAATTGCTTTAATATTTTCGGGAATTAATCCGTGATGACGTTTTGGAAGAGATTTTTCTAATCCTTTTTGTATATATTCTTCATTTACAATAGGTTTCACTTTCAAAAAACCGCCTAATACAATCATATTGAAAAGTTTTGAAATACCTATTTCAGCTGCTTTATCTGTAGCCGAAATTTGGTAAATATTTATATCTTTTCTTTCGGGATGACGAGTAATTCCATTTGGGTCGTATATTAAAACGCCACCAGGTTTTACCGATTTCTCGAATTTGTCTAACGACTGTTGATTTAGTATAATAGCATTATCGAAAGCAGTTATTACAGGAGAGCTAATACGCTCGTCGCTAATAATAACAGTTACATTTGATGTACCACCACGCATTTCGGGACCATAAGATGGCATCCAACTTACCTCTTTATTTTGCATAACGCCTGAGTAAGCAAGAATTTTTCCCATTGATAAAACGCCCTGGCCACCAAAACCGGCAATAATTATTTCTTCGTTCATGGTTTTACGATGTTTTTGTTTTTAATTTATTTAATCTTCAGCAGGGGTTTTCATATCTCCTAGCGGGAAGTATGGTAACATATTTTCTTCTAACCATTTGTTAGCCTGAACTGGTGTCATTTTCCAACCCGAATTACAGTTTGAAACTATTTCAACAAAAGTAGTTCCTTTTCCTTGTGCTTGTAGTTCAAATGCTTTACGAATAGCTTTTTTAGTTTTACGAACATGTGCAGGAGTATAAACTGCAGTGCGTGTAACATAGCAAGTGCCAGGTAATTGAGCTAAAAGTTCGGTTATTTTTAAAGGATTTCCCATCAATTCGGTATCACGACCATAAGGACATGTAGATGATTTCATATTTGGCAATGTAGTTGGAGCCATTTGTCCGCCTGTCATACCATAAATACCATTGTTGATAAAAATAATTGTAATATTTTCGCCACGATTACAAGCATGAATAGTTTCGGCAGTACCAATAGCAGCTAAATCGCCATCGCCTTGATATGTAAACACTGTTTGTTCGGGCATTAAACGTTTAATTGCTGTTGCTAAAGCCGGAGCGCGACCGTGAGCTGCTCCTTGCATATCTACATCGAAATAATTATATGCTAAAACCGAACAACCAACAGGTGCAACACCAATTGTAGTTCCTTGTATTCCCATTTCTTCTACTACTTCTGCAATAATGCGATGTGCTGTACCATGACCGCAGCCAGGACAATAGTGCATTACATTATCGGTTAACACCGGAGTTTTGCGATAAACTAAATTTTCCGGTTTGATAACTTCTTTATTAAATTCCGACATGATTTATCCTCCGATTATTTGTGTTTTTAATGCTTTAACTACTTCTGCAGGTGACGGTATCATTCCGCCATAACGACCGTAATGTTCAACCTTAACCTTACATTCTGTAGCTAATTTAATATCTTCTATCATTTGTCCGGCACTCATCTCTACAGAAAGAATTCCTTTTACTTGTTTGCTAAGTTCATTAATTCTTTTTGTTGGGAAGGGCCATAATGTAATTGGGCGTAATAGACCAACTTTTATTCCTTCGGCACGAGCCATATCAATTGCTTTTTGGCATATACGTGATGATGAGCCATAAGCAACAAATAAATATTCGGCATCTTCTGTTCTAATTTCTTCAAAACGAACTTCTTTTTCTTCGCAAATTTTATATTTTGCTTGAATACGTAAATTAACTTGTTCTTGTTTATACGATTCTAATTCAAGCGAAGTGATAATATTGTGAGCACGCGATTTTGGTTTGCCTACAGTAGCCCAAGGACACTCTTTTGCAACCTCTTCATTAGTGCGTCGTGGAGTATAATCGGTTAGTTCAACTTTTTCCATAACCTGACCTATAACGCCATCGCTTAATAATAAAGCAGGATTACGATATTTAAAAGCTAAATCAAAACCTAATTTTACAAAATCAAACATTTCTTGTACAGAATTTGGAGCAAGAGTTATTAGCTTATAATCGCCATGTCCGCCTCCTTTAACTGCTTGAAAATAATCTGATTGAGATGCTTGAATAGTTCCTAAACCAGGACCGGCACGAACTACATTTACTACTAAACAAGGCAACTCAGCACCGGCAAGGTACGACATGCCTTCTTGCATTAAACTAAACCCCGGACTTGATGATGTAGTCATTGATTTTTTGCCACATCCGGCACCGCCGTAAACCATGTTTATTGATGCCACTTCACTTTCGGCTTGCAACACAACCATACCTGTTTTTTCCCATGGCTTTTCAGCCATCAAATGCTCAAGTATTTCGGATTGTGGGGTAATTGGGTAGCCGAAATATCCGTCTACGCCCGAGCGAATTGCGCCTTCTGCAACTGCTTCATTACCTTTCATTAACCTTAGTTCTTTCATTTGCTTAAACTATTTTTAATTTTTCTACTTTTTTATTTTGCTCTATAAACGGTTATTACTCCGTCGGGACAAACTACTGCGCAGTTTGTACATCCCGTGCAACTATCATTTTGCATTTCTAAATAATGATAGCCTTTGCCATTTACTTTTTTTGATAAAGCAATGACTTTTTGTGGGCAAGTACCAACACAAACTTCGCAACCTTTGCAATGTTCTATGTCGATTACAATTGATCCTTTTGTTGCCATTTTTAAATCGATTTTATATTTATATTGTTGTTTAAAATTTATTCTTTTTCTGCTTGCGAAATTAATCATTTTTGATTAATTAGCAAGTATAAATATGCTTTTTCTTTACCTCTTTTTTCTAATTTGTAAAACAATATTCTTCAACTATATAGCTTTCGCCATCTTTGTCAAAATCTTTTCTTTGTTTAATATTATATCCGCTAAAATATTTTGGATATAAATAACTACATAATACCATTATTGAAATGCTTATTACGATAATAATTGATAAATATATTATTTGATTAATATCGGTTTTTTCGTCAAATATTTTTGAAAAGCTATTAAATATTGCCACAAAAGATATAAATAATGCTCCACTTATGGCTACTTTATTACATATTTTAATTCCATATATTAGCAATATATATATCAAAACTATTAAAACATCGCCAGCAATATCATTAGTAGTTTTATTTTTAAATAGAAAATAGGGAATAACTGAAATTAATAATGCTGAAATTGATAATAAAATGATGATTAAATTATTTATTTTCAAATATTTTTTTCTGCTTTGCAAAGTTGGATAATCGCGAATA
>CAZRCF010000339.1:0-3342 GCA_964598505.1 uncultured Lentimicrobiaceae bacterium
ATTATTCAAATTTAATCCTTTTTTATAATTTGCAAATGTAGGATGACAAAAGAGACATTTGAGAAAACAATAAACATTTTTTTATTAAATACAAACTTTATGTTTGGAAAATTTATTAAATTTATGTAGGTTTGATGTCAAAATAATAATGGAGGATAATTATGTTTAAAAATCGAGCTTTCCCACACACTTATGTAATAATTTTTTCGGTAATAATTATTGCTGCAATAGCAACATGGTTTTTACCTGCCGGACAGTATAAAAGAGAACAAATAAAAACAGGAAGTTCAGTAATTGTTCCCGGTTCATATCAAACTGTTGATCAACAGCCACAAACTTGGCAAATATTTTCATCATTTTATAAAGGATTTGTGCGTTCGCCAAAAATTATTGTTTTTATTTTAATTCTTGGCGGTGCTTTTTGGATAATGAACGAAAGTAAAGCTATTGATGCTGGTATTCATTCTTTTATAAGGCGTTCGTCAAAGCTCGAGAAAAATAAAATAATCAAAAAATTAGGAGTTCATAATATAATAATTGCAACAATAATGCTAATGTTTAGTTTTTTTGGGGCAGTATTTGGCATGAGCGAGGAGACAATTGCATTTGTTATTATTTTTGTACCACTATCAATATCAATGGGTTTCGATTCAATTGTTGGAGTTTGTATGTGTTTTATTGGTGCCGGTTTAGGTTTTGCAGGTTGTATGTTAAACCCGTTTACTTTAGGAATTGCTCAAGAAATTTCAGGAGTACCTCTATTTAGCGGCATTCAGTATCGATTTATAATTTGGATTGTAGTTAATATTATTGGTATTGGTTATGTGCTTATTTATGCAAATCGAATTCGTAAGAATCCAACAAAATCAATTGTATATCAAGAAGATGAGCATTGGCGAAAATCGGTAAACGAAAACCAAACAGTAATTATTGATAAAAGTTCTCGTAGAGCTTGGATTTCATATTTTGTTATGACCGCAGTATTTATTTATTGGGCAATAGCTATGCCTTTAACAAATTTTAAAGTAGGGCAAAGCATTACAGAAATTCCATTTTTGCCAATATCGGCGGTTTTATTTGCATTTTTAGGATTTATAACTCTACGAAAAGGAACTCAATATTATGTTTTAAATTTATTGTTTTTTACAATATTATTTCTTGTAGCTGGTGTTACCGGTTTCGATTGGGGTTTACTTGAAATTGCTTCTCTGTTTTTTGTAATGGGTTTAATTGCAGGTATTGCTATTGATAAAACAGCAAACGAAATTGTAAAGCTCTTTATTACTGGTGCTAAAGATATTATGTCGGCAGCTTTAGTTGTTGGTTTGGCAGGTGGTATAATTGTAATTTTAGAAGACGGGAAAGTTATAGATACAATTTTATATAGTATTTCAAGCTCAATTTCCGGTTTCGGAAAAATCACCACTCTTTCAATGATGTATGTTTTTCAATCATTTTTAAATATGATTATTACATCCGGAACAGCAAAAGCGGCTCTAATTATGCCTATTTTATCTGATATTTCGGAAATGGTAAATCTTTCAAAACAAGCCACTGTTACTGCATTCCATATTGGCGATGGATTTACAAATTTAATTACACCAACATCGGGAGTTCTTATTGGTGTTTTGGAAGTTGCTCGTATTCCTTTCGGAAAATGGTTTAAATGGGCTTGGCCCTTTATTTTATTGCTTGTAATTATTGGTTGGCTTATGCTTATTCCCACTGTAACTATGAATTTAACCGATTTTTAATTTAAACTTTGTTTTAACTTTGTCAAAGTTTGAAACTTTGACAAAGTTATTTTAAAATAAAAAATAAATACATGAAACGAGCATTAAACAATGTTTTACCCAAGAGAATGATTATTAGCGAGTTCCGTACGACAAATAAATAACATAATAAAAATGAACGTATGAAAAAATTATTATTATCAGCATTATGCTTTTTTAGTTTACAAATGTTTGCTCAAGTTGAAATTGAACTATTAAAACCCGATACTACAGGTGGTCAGCCACTTATGAAAGTTCTGAAAGAGCGTAAATCGGCTCGCACTTTCGATTCTAAAGAGTTGAGTTTGCAACAATTATCAAATTTAATATGGGCTGCAAATGGTATTAATCGTTCAAATGGAAAACGTACAGCTCCAACGGCTGTTAATTGGCAAGAAATTGAAGTTTTTGTTTCTTTAAAGCAAGGTATTTATTATTACAATGCAACAAAGCATAAATTATTGCAGGTAAATGTTGGCGATTTCCGAAAAGAAATGGGTAAACAGAAATTTGTTGGCGATGCACCTGTTATAATGGTTTTTGTTGCAAATTATGCTTCAATGAAAGGAGCTTCGGAAAAAGATAAAGAATTTTATTCAGCAACCGATGTTGGTAATGTAAGTCAAAATGTTTATCTGTTTTGTGCTTCCGAAGGGCTTAATACTGTGGTTTTAGGTATGGTTGATAAAGACAATGTTTCAAAACTGCTAAAATTAACTGCTGAACAGAAAGTTTTGCTAACCCAACCGGTTGGGTATCCAAAATAATTTTTAGCTTTGCATAACTATTAAGTTTATTTAGTGAGAATGCAAGTTTTAAATATATTGAAAAGTAATTTGATTATTAGTAGCAATGTAAAAAAATGAGATAAATGAGAATGTTTCAAAGATTAATAGTTCTATGGATTTTAATTCAAAGTTTTTCCATTGGTAGTTTATTTGCTTATAACTTGAATGAAAAGCCCAACTCTTATAAAGATACTTGTAAATGCAATTATAATTGTTGGCCTTTGATTAAAGATTCTATCAATGGGTTAACCGAACAACAGATTCTTTCATTTCTCCAAACTCTTGGAAAAGATTGTGAAAATAACGCTGAATTTTTTGAATTTAGCAGTGAAAACTTATTTAAAATTATTGAGTTCAACTCGACCATATTTATAGCGGCGATTGAAAAACATCAGGCTGATGTTGAATTAAGTGAGATTTTAAAAATGATTGAGAATCCTATTAGTGACGCATATGATTTGGAAAAAATATTTAAATTATTAAACGATATAAAATCATACTCTGTAGCAAAGGTTAAAATAATTGAATCACTTAAAATAGCAATTAATAAAACCAAATAAAAATACACATACATTTAATAGCGTTTTAAATTTATTGGGATTTTAATTTAATTCAACTCTTAGCTTTTTATATATTCTAATCATCATTTCATAATTCGTAATACTAGCTTTCGTTTTCTTGTTATATGACTTCACTCAGCATTATATTGTGTTTTTTTATCTATTAAATTAACTAATACTGTTCCTTATCGTTAGGGAAGCTTTTTTCTTTAACATCATTTA
>CAZRCF010000340.1:0-1112 GCA_964598505.1 uncultured Lentimicrobiaceae bacterium
GTGGGTTTTGAAACGAAATCTCTTTCATACTCATCTTTTCAATTCTATTTGGCGTTTCAATTTTGTTTTCTCCCCAACGATTTGAGGAAATAATTACTTCTTTTAATGAAAAAATATCCTCTGTCATATCAACTATAAATTTCATATCAACAAGTTGATTAAAACTATATGTCGTTTCTTTATAACTTTTATGACGAATGATTATACTGTCTGCATTTTTAAAAGAGGAAATATCAGCTTGCCCTTTCGCATTTGTTGTTGCAAAAGCATTGGGCAGTTTACTCATTAGGGATACCAATTCTATAGGCAGTCCAGTTTTTGAATTATTTATTGTAATTATTTGAGATTTGGAAAAATATGACACCCCTATTAATAATAACAATGTGATTGATTTTTTCATTGATTTTTTTTAATTGTAAAACAAAAATATTTACTCCATCTATAAAGCATATAAACAGATAATTTATTGGTAAAATTATTTGTCTAAGCTATTTTTAGAAATTGAAATAGGAGGAGAGTTGGAAGCAGAACTATAAAAATTTTGCTCATAAAGGTATTTGATATTTGTTTTTTTCATTTTTTCATTTTAATTTTTAATAAGCCTTAAATCCGGCAATTATTTTTTTACCGATTTAAGGCTGTAATTAATGTTTATTTTTTAATAAATTTTGCTGAAAATGATGATTGCTTTATATCACATATTTTAACCACATAAATACCTGAAGTTAAAGATGATGTATTTACAAGTGCATTGCCAGCATCAGAGAATTGTGAATTAGTTTGATAAATTTCTCTTCCAAAAGTATCGTAAATTGAAACTTTTGCATTAGTATTTGCAATATTTGGAATGGTTAACCACATACTCTCGTTTACAGGATTTGGATAAATAGAAACACCATTTTGATTAGTATAACTTTCAATACCTTGAACAAATCCTTCAACCTTTGCTTCCCATCCTTCAGCTTGCTCCGAATCATCGGATGTAAAAACTATATATAATTTACTGCCCCGCGATACAATTGTGGACGGAGGAGTGTTACCTGAATAACTTCCAATTAAAGAATCATTATTATCAGTTTCTCCATAGTAAATTTTTGCAAAATCGTGGTCAG
>CAZRCF010000340.1:1152-1567 GCA_964598505.1 uncultured Lentimicrobiaceae bacterium
ACTACCATCATTGAACTTAATATTTCGTTCATTAAACACGCGGGTTTCGTAGCAAAATTTTTGTCCTATAGGTGCAATATTAACTACTGCTTCTTGGTTTGTTCCATAATCAGTTGAGTCTAATAAAAAATACCCATTATCAACTCCATCCCAACCCCAATTCATGTGAAAGTAATCATTGTTATCATACCCATCGCAAACCCAAGCATGACCTCCTTCGCTCCCTGAACCTGAATATAATATTGGTTGATGTGCATCAAGATTATTTTTTAAAATACGCTTCCAATTTAAAAGTGTATTGCCAAAACGTCTTATACTACGAATATCAGTTCGATACCTGAAATTCATTTTAAGAGCATACTCAGCATAAGAAGATTGAGTTCCTGAAGCATTATATCCATAGTCCATTCCAACA
>CAZRCF010000340.1:1665-2085 GCA_964598505.1 uncultured Lentimicrobiaceae bacterium
TCATTTTATTCCACAAATACTCTACTCCATTATAATTAGCTGATAAATTACCATAATGAATATGATAATATGAAGCAGTACCATTACCAAATTGAGGATATTTATGATAATACATAATTTGGCTCATTGCTGTTGCAACACAGCCTGTAACGCATCTACCACCTGGACCGCTTGATATTATAGGGCACGAATCATTATAACCTTGCGCTTGCCCCCAACGACTTGTTAATAATGGGGCTACACCTTTTGTAGATTTTTCAGTTTTTTTACTAGAAAAACTTTCGTTTATCAATTCTGTCCATTGATTATTTACAGTTGTTTTAGGATTAGTAGTTTGCAAATCGGCTATATATTGATTAATTGGTCGTAACCACATATTTACAACAGGTGGAATATTATTTACATCAAAATTTCCTTCAG
>CAZRCF010000340.1:2095-3333 GCA_964598505.1 uncultured Lentimicrobiaceae bacterium
TCAGTTGTAGTTATAACAAAACCTTCTTTCATATTAAAAATGTACAAAGTGGGTTTTCCTGAATAATAAAGCGTTTGCTCATTAATTATTGAACTATTATCTAAATTCTGCTTAAAGAAAGCAGTTTTATTATTGCAAAATGTTATTGCAACTTTTTTAGCTATTGCCTTATCAATTGGCGAGGCATTAGCATGATTAAACATGCCAAAACAAATAGCTAAAAATATAAGATATTTTATATTTTTCATGTTTTTTGTTAAAATAAATATTTATTTTATTGATAATTGAATATAACTATCCTAATCTTAAATAAATAAGATATAAGAAATATATTTATTAACCGCAAATATCAAAAGGAACATCCTTTCTTTTTCACAGAAATAAATTTCTGAATAGTTATAAAAAATGCTTTTAAGCTGTGGGTGGCTTATTTAAAGGGTATAGATATGAAAAACAATATAAGTTTTCCTTTTCATTAAAAAATAAATTTTTGTAAAATAATATTATTTTTTGCTGTTTTGTTATTTGAAAAAACAGGTTGTTTATTTGCGAATTTAGCTTGTTTGCTTTTTGTTTTGTAGAATTATTCTTTTCAAAATCTTCTTTAATATATTTGTCGAGATTGGCAAAAAGATTTGATTCCTTAACGTCATGAATACAGGTGTAAATTGTTGTGTCACCGGATATTTCTGTACGAATAATATCATACATCTGTCCTTTGTATCGAAACTCGCCTTTGTGAATTCGTTTAAACTCATTACTGTTACCAAATTCTATTGCTTTAGTAATTCGTAAAACTACTAATTTATCTTCTGGTACCGAAAATTTTATTTGTCGTTTAATTTCTTTCCGAACTTGAAATTGCATACCTTTAAATACAACAAAATAACCTAACATCTGAAATATTAGGAAACTTATTAATATTAATGAAGTAGTTTTTCGGAACATCCTTTAATTTTATTTGCAAACTTAATAAATTTTTGCAATTAAAATGTGATTTTTCATTGATTTTTATACAGAATAATTATGCAAAACAACTTATTTTACTTTTTTAATGCGTCAAATAAAATTTCAACCGGATGAAAAGCGGTTTTTTTAACACCATCTTTAATTTGATGTCGGCAACTTGTTCCTGTAGCGGTAATTAATGTATTTGGCTTTGCATTACGAACTGCCGGTAGCAGCATCATTTCGCCTACTTTCATCGAAACTTCGTAATGCTCTTTCTCGAATCCAAA
>CAZRCF010000341.1:0-3324 GCA_964598505.1 uncultured Lentimicrobiaceae bacterium
TAGGTAGAAATAATAGATTATTATAAAACTTATCAATTAATCGGTTGTTAAAATCGCGACCTTGCCTTACTGCAAAAAACCCGGTAATATAACTTAATCCGCTTTTAATAAAAAGCAACATGGTAACCAAAACCATTCCAATAATTAGCTTGTCGGTGTTTTTATTAGGCAGAATATCGTCAATCAGTTTTTGCGAGAAAATTGCCATTATTAAACCTAAAATTGATATAGTAAGCGTAAGAAAAAATAATATGCTTAAAACATTAATATCCTCACGAATAAGTTCAATAAACCATTTTCTTTTATCCGATTTTACATCTCCTGTTTTTTCAATTCTTTCGGTTGCAGCAAGTTCAAGCATAGTTTTCGATTGCCAGATTTTTTCTAATTCAGCTTCGGTAAGTTCAATGATGCCTTTACCAGGGTCGCCAATAACAAATTTATTGTTTTCCCAACCATAACAAACCACATAGTGTTGCAAGCGTTCATCAATAATAACGTGCAAAATTGATGGATTTTCTTTTGTTTTTAAATATTCAATACCCGCTTCAAGCCCTTCGGGTTCAAATCCTACTTTTTGTGCCGCCTGATATATGCCAAGCATGGTGGTTCCTGTTTTTGCAGTACCACTCATTTCTCTAAGGCTTTCCAAACTTTTTCTTCCACCATAATACTGAAGAATTGATGCAAGGCATGCCACACCACAATCCGACTGATCATGTTGTTTTAAAAATGTTTTATTTAATAAGCGTTTGTTCATACGTTTATTTTTTTATTTGTTTTTTATTTGTCGTATGGAACTCGCTAATTATCATTCTCTTGAGTGAAAAGGATTTTCATGCTCGTTTCATATTATTTTTTCAGAGGTTTCAATATATCTGGTTGGTTTTTATTCAATTTTCAAAGTATCGTTATAAATTTTATAATCGTCAAAAACATCAGATAGTTGTCGCAAATATGATGTATATCCTTCTATTGGTAATTTGATTTTGTATGATTTTTTAAATGGATTTGTTAGGCTGTTATCACGCAACCATGGATTAAAATCTTTTAAAATTTTATAGGTAATTTTTTGTTCAATTGCAAAATCGGCTAAGTTTTTAATTGAACTATCAATAGTAATATTTCGAGTAGGAATTGGCTGATATAAATCTTTAATACGAATATAAACACCATATTTTACAGGCGCTTCGAGAATAATTTTTGCAGCTAAAATTCGAGGCACATATCTTTCGGTTTCACTATTTAACAGAAGTTGCCAATAATTTGTTTGTTTTTGTTTAATCATTTGCGATTTTACACCTGCATCGCCCATATTATAAGCTGCTGCCGCATTTGTCCAACTTTTATGAATATTATACGATGCTTTCAGATATTTACATGCTGCTTCGGTCGATTTTTCAATATTGTAACGTTCGTCAATCTCTTTATTAATTTCTAACCCATACATTAATGCTGTAGGCTTCATAAATTGCCAAAAACCAGTTGCACCAACTGGAGATATAGCATTAATTAAACTGCTTTCAATTAAAGCCAAATATTTAAAATCGTCGGGAATTCCCTCTTTTTTTAAAATAGGTTCAATTATTGGGAAATAACGATACGAACGTTTTATAAATAAAATTAAATTCGATTGCCAATAGGTATTTGTAAGCAATTCCCTATCAATGGCTTCGCGAACATAATATAAATCCATAGGAACTTCTTCATCGCAAAACGATAGCTTTTCGGGCAATTGGATTGAAAATATTTTATAATTATTTGAAAATGCTTTCTGATAGGCAATATCCGAATTTGAGTCTTTATTTGTAAATCGAATTGCAAAAACTAAAAGTGCGATTGCAAAAATTACTAATGATATTGATTTTAATAACTTATTCATTAATTGATGTTTAAAAAATAAATTTACTATTATAACTACTAAATGGTATTCCTAATTTGTCTTTTTCTGAAATAATAGGATTTTCAATATTCCAATCAATTTTTAAGTCGTTATCGTTCCAAAGAATACAACCCTCAACCTCTTTGTTGTAGTAGTTTGTGCATTTATACTGAAAAATGGTATTATCTTGTAAAGTAATAAAACCGTGAGCAAAACCTTCAGGTATCCATATCATGTTTTGTTTTTCTGACGATACAATTTCCGAAAAATATTTACCATAAGTAGGCGAACCCATTCGAATATCTAAAGCAATATCTAAAACCGAACCTTGCACAACTCTAATTAGTTTTCCTTGAGCGAAAGGTGGATTTTGAAAATGCAAACCACGCAAAACTCCTTTATGTGAAAAAGACTGATTATCTTGAACAAATTGTTTGTCAATTCCATTTTTTGAAAACAATTCGGCATGGTACGATTCGTAGAAATAGCCTCTATCGTCGCCCAGTATTTTTGGTTGAATAAGAATAATTCCAGGAATATCAGTTTTTGTAAATTGCATAATTTATATTAGCTTAATTTTATTATTAAATATCAAACATGCAAATTTAATAATAAATTGTGGATTTTTGAAAAACTTAAAATTCTCGGTTAATACTTTTTTTGAGGTGCTACTATTAATTAATCACTATGTTAATACCATTATTCGGTGTAGTTACATAGAAAAGCCCAAAATAATTTTGTGTGTTTTGTGCATTCTTTGTGCTTTTTGTGCAACAGCTATTACACAAAGTTGCACAAAAAACATTTACAAAGTTACACTATGAAAACAATAGCACTACAAAAAAAATAAATAACCAAAATATCATATAAATATTATAAACTTATTTTGATATCTTTGTTTGATAATAATCAAACTCTATTTCTTTGTTGAAATATATTTAGCATAAAAAGCTCGTAAACAATATATTGATATTTTTTATTATAAAAACAGATATTAATGAATGAAATTATTAAACCCGAATACGAATCTCTTATTTTTCATTTTAGAGGTTTAAGAGTAATGATTGATCGTGATTTAGCTACATTATATGGTGTTCAAACAAAGGTTTTAAAACAACAAGTAAAAAGAAATATTGAAAGATTTCCTGAAGATTTTATGTTTGAACTCACGAATAATGAAAAAATTGAACTGGTCACAATTTGTGACCGGTTGTCTTTATTAAAACATTCATCAATAAACCCAATGGTATTTACCGAACAAGGAGTTTCAATGCTTTCATCTGTTTTGCGTTCAGAAAAAGCTATTAACATTAACATCGAAATTATGCTCGCTTCTTCTTCTCCATCTTTTCCATTTACCCTAATGCTCTCTTTTTAAAATAGGTTTTACACCAGCTTCGCCTATTCTTTTTCTAAAATGAACCAATTCTGATGCTTCGCAT
>CAZRCF010000342.1:0-3313 GCA_964598505.1 uncultured Lentimicrobiaceae bacterium
TTATTTGGTTTTTAATTAAATCATTAACTATTTTGAATCTTTCTGAGACAAAGATATACCCATGTACAACCAATGAATGTAACATAAGTTACAAAATATTGAAATTAAATTGTATATAGCAGAATGTGAATATGTTAGTAAAAGATTTATTTATATAAATAAATGTAAAAGAAAAATTGCTAAATTTGAAAAAAAATAAAAAATGTCATTACTATTTTGTCCGCTTTTTAAAGGAATTTCACCAAATGAAATAGATGTTATAATGCAAAGTGTTGAATCGCTTACACATAGATATTCGGCAGGCGAAATAATTGCCTATCGTGGCGATCCATATAATTCTTTAATGATAATTATAAACGGAACTGCAAAAGGTGAAATGATTGATATATCGGGGAAAGTTGTGAAAATTGAAGAGATGAAAACCGGTATGCCTTTAGCAATAGCTTTTTTATTTAGCAACGACAACCGTTTGCCAGTTAATATTTCAGCTGTTGAGGAAACTAAAATTTTATTTTTACCAAAGCAGTCAGTTATTGAAATTATGCAGAAAAACTCACTATTTTTATCTAATTTTCTTCAATTAATTTCAAATAGAGCCAAATTCTTATCCGATAGAATATGGTTTTTATCGTTTAAAACTATTCGCGAAAAACTTGCAAATTACATATTAGAGAAAGCAGAAAACGATAAAACAAACATAAAATTTGAACTTACACAACAAGAAATTGCCGACTATTTTGGTGTAACTCGTCCTGCTTTTGCTCGTTCTGTGGCAAAACTTCAAGAAGATAATATTATTAAAATTGACAAAAAAACTATAACTATTATTGATAAAGAAAAATTAAAACAAATTGCACAATAACAAAATAGTTTATCTTTCAATTTATTTAAAAAAAAACTAGTATTTATCTTTTATGATTAAAAAACTATTAATTTTGTTTGAAAATTGAACTTATTTTTATGAAAATTGACATATTTTACCCTTGTTCAAATGATGGATTTACAGATGTAAACCGAAAAAATCTTATTAAAATACTAAATCACGTTGGCGATACACCAATAGAACCCGAAATAATAAATTGTTGCGGTCAAATGGAACATTTGCAAGGATACTCTGAACTTGCAAAAACTAATGGAGAACATTTAATTTTAAGCTATCAAATTGATCGTCCAATTATTATGGCTTCAACATCTTGTTTGGGTTATATTAGGATATATTACAATAAATTTTTCTTTAACACTGCTCTGCATAACGAATTTAAACAATTTTCGAAAAACATTTGTGATATAACAGAGTATTTAGTTAATATTAAAAAACAGACTAATTTAAATGCGTATTTTGAAAGCAGAGTTTCATATTATCATAGCTGCTCAGCTTCGCAAAAATGTAAAATAAATAAAGAACCAATTACATTATTAGAAGAAGTTTTGAGCTTAACACTTACCGAATATGATAATATTGGCTGTTGTGGAGCAGGTGGATTATTTCCAAAAACGCATCCCGAATATTCGGAGAAGCTTGCGTTAGTTGAATTAAATAAAATGTTAGAATTTGATACCGAATATATTACCTCAACCGATGCCTCCTGTTTAAATCATTTACAAAAGATAATAAATAAACATAATTTAAAACTAAAAACAATTCATATTGTTGATATTTTGGCTTCAGGTATAACACAATAAGATATGAATTACCTTGCTCATACATATTTTTCCATAGATGATAAAGAAATTATGATTGGTAGTTTTATTGCCGATAGTGTAAAAGGAAAGCAAATTGATAATTATAGCATAAAAGTTAAACAAGGTATTATTTTACATCGTACTATTGATAACTTTACCGATTCACATCCTATTGTAAAACAAAGCATTAAACGCCTTGATGGACAATTTGCAAAATATGGACCAGTGGTTATTGATATGTTTTATGACCATTTTTTAGCAGCAAATTGGGAAAATTATCACTCAGCGAATTTAAAAGATTACACAAAAAATATCTATTCAATTTTATTTTCAAATTATTTAATTTTACCGCCCAAAATTAAGCGAATATTGCCATTTATGTCATCGCAAAACTGGCTTTATAACTATAAATCAATTGAAGGAATTGGTAAAAGTCTTTCGGGCTTAGCAACCAGAACTCCGCATAAATCAAATATGGAATTTGCTTATTTAATTTTACACGAAAAATATTATTATTTTTATAACGATTTTAAATCATTGTTTTCCGATTTAATATTGTTTATGGAAGACAATAAATATAAAAATAAGTAAAAATACCTATTGATTTTCCATCATTTATATTATATCTTTGTCATTTAAAAACAGTCGTTTATTATATAAGCATTAATTAATTTTGTATATTTACATTCGTAATTTAATATTTTTTTTATGGATTACTCTGAATAGTTTTCAAGATGAAGATAAAAGTAATACTATTTCTTTTAATCAATGTTTTTGTTATTATTGGCAAATCGCAAATGACACTGACATTATCGCAAACTCAAAATACAAAATGTGATGGATTTGGGTGCAATTATAATGGAGCTAGTATATTAATAAATGAGGTAATGTTATCTCCAATAAATGGTGATGGTTCAATATATGGCACTATGGGTGGTGATATAAGAGAAGGAGAATGGATTGAGCTTTATAATCCAAATAAGTGCAATTCAATTGATATTTCATGTTATTTTTTGGGTAATAATGCATCTGATGGAGGCTTTAATTATCCGGGAGGTTTTGTACTGCCCGAAAACACGATAGTTCCACCCAATGGATTTTGTGTTGTTAGAGGAAGAAATGCAACTCCTGTTCCAGTAAATTTATTAGTTGAATATGGTGGGAAAACTATAGAAATTATTGTTGATTTTCCAAAAGTTTGCATTGGAGGTGGTAATCGGTTATGGTTTCCTAATGCTGGTGGATGGTTTGCTTTTTATAATAGGCAAGGTGTTGCTCAAGATGCAATTTCATGGGGTAGTACTACAAATTCATGTATGTCATGTCAGCCATGTAACCCTAGTGGATGTAATTATACAGGAAGTTTAGCTTCTTTTAATACTATTCCTGTAAATAGAAAAACTTATATTTTAAACGGTGCTCCTATTTCCGGGAATTCGTATCGCAGATTGCCCGATGGTGGAAATTGGTCGGTAAATGATGCTGTTCCTCCAACAATAGGGAATTGTAATGCATCTTGTATTACTATGCCTCCAATTACTTGTAATGGAACTGCTTCGGTTTCAGTACAAGGCGGAACTCCACCATATATTTATTCGTGGAGCCAAGGTTATTTACAAACATCAAGCAC
>CAZRCF010000343.1:0-3312 GCA_964598505.1 uncultured Lentimicrobiaceae bacterium
ATAAATCTATTGCAAAAGAAATAGCTGAAGCAAATTTTAAGAAAGAATTTTTAAGAATTGAAGATATTGTAAAATATATTTCTGAAGAGGTTGAAAATTCACAAAATAAAATTCAACAATTGGAACTTGAAATAGCAGATTTACAATTGCATATACAGTTGGCTCAATATTCAACCAATTTGCACGAAGGAAAACCTTGTCCGCTTTGTGGTTCGGTTGAACATCCAAATATTGCCATTTATAGCGATGTAAATAATAACTTGACAGAAAAAAATAATGAAAAATTGCAACTATTAGAATATATTAACTCTTTGAAAAAATTTGAAAGCAAACTATCTGAAAACAATAAAATTAAACAACTTCATGAAAAAAATCTTGTTGAACAAAAAAAGGATTTAGATAATCAAAGGGAAGAATATAAATTACATGAGAAAAAATTTGTTTTTTCGGAAAATTACAAAGATGAAAAAACTGTTATAGAAGCTATTGAGAATTACAAAAAATCAACATCAGAGATTCAAAATCTTGAAGATGAAATTAAAAATCTTCGTTTAAAAGATGAAAAAGATATTTTGTTATTTAACAAAAACGAAGAAGAAATTAAAAACAGTGAAGTTAAATTAGCAGAATTAAATACAATAATAAATCAATTAAGTGGTAGAATTAAGCAGATAAAAATTGATGATTACTTTGGAAAAAATAATGAAGAACTTAATTTGGAAGTTGAATTGTTACTAAATAAACACTTAAAACTAACAGAATTATTTTCGGAACTAACACAAAAAATTAACTTTTATCGAAACTCAATTTCTAAAATAGATGGAATTTTGCAAGGATTAATTGAACAAGATAAAAAAAATAGAGAAAATTATACAAAAATTAGTCAGGAATTAGAACAAGAGATTGCTAAAACTCCAAATATAAATGATAAAATAATTAATAATTTTATTTCAGAAATATTTAATAATAAAGATGTTGAGCAACAAATAAAGGTTTTCGAGAATGAATATACAGAACTTAGTATAAAACTCAAAACCTTAAAAGAATCATTAAGTGATGAGGTTTACGATAAAGAAGCTCATAATCAAATTAGCAATAAAATTGATGAATTAAACAAATTAATAAAATTTAATTCTGAGCAAAAAGGAAAACTCGACAAAGAGCTTGAAACATATTTAAATCAAATAAAAATCTATAATGACCTAAAAAAAGAGAAAGACAAACTCGATGACAGAATTAAAAATTTGAATAAAATTATATATATGTTTAAAGGGAATGGTTTTGTAAATTATGTTGCAACGTACTATTTGCAAAATTTATGCTCTGAAGCTAATAAAAGATTTATAAAGCTTACAAATGGTCATTTAGAGCTATGCTTAAACAGTGATAATGGTTTTGATGTTATCGACCATATTAATAATGGCTACAAACGCAGTTGCGATTCATTATCGGGTGGGCAAACTTTTCAGGCTTCATTGTGTTTAGCCTTAGCACTTTCCGATGCAATTAATAGAAAAAGTAATATTAAACAAAACTTCTTTTTTATGGACGAAGGCTTTGGTTCGCTTGATAGCAAATCGCTTAAAACTGTTTTTGAAACCTTACAATCGCTATACAAAGAAAACAGGATTGTAGGTTTAATTTCGCATGTTGAGGATATGATGCACGAAATACAACGCTGCTTAGTAATTAATAATACTCCCGAACGTGGTAGTATTATTAGCTGCAATTGGAAATAAAATAATTTTAAAAAACAAAGAAACACCGAGCTATTTTGCTCGGTGTTTCTTTTTATTAATCAATTAACAAATCAATTTTATTGACAACTTGGATGAGTAATAGGTCTAATAATAACCGATGTGTTAGTAGAACTATTTAAACATGGAGAACTATTAGTAATAAACCATGTTACAGTATAAGTACCAGGATTTCCATTAAACGATGCAGTTGGATTATTATAGCCTCCTGATATTGATCCTCCAGAACTTGACCATGTGCCATAAGATGGTGAAATTACAGAATTTGCTAATAATGGAACTGGATCGCCTTCACAGCCTTCATAAGGACCACCTACATTTGATGTTTCATAATTTGCAATATAATTTGAAACTTCGCTTGAATAAACAGTAGGGCAAACACCATTAGTTACTTTCGACCTTACTATTAAAGTGTAATTACCATTATCAGTTGTAGTATATGACCATGTTGGACCCTGGATGCCTTCATTCCAACCACCAAATTCTGCCCATTTCCATTGGAAATTATGTGTACCAGTGTAACCGCTTGCAGTATAATTTAAGGTTGTACCTTCACAAATATTACCTGATGGATCATTAGATAATGAACCAGCAACAGAAGCTGCGTCAACTGTAACAGTAGCTGTTCCTGAAATAGAATTGGAGCAAGTAGGAGAAGTTTGATAAGCAACACTTACCAAATTATAATTAAAAGTACCTGCAACTGTTGTTGGTGCACTAACATCAGTATAAGAATTTGCATTAACATTAACAGTTTGATTTGCTCCACTGTTAATTCTATATGTAATTGTAACAGCAAGTGACATAGGATTAGTAAATCTTATTTGAGGTTGAGTGCCATTTTGACATATAGTCCCACCGCCAGAAATTGTTGCTGTTGGTGTTTGTCTAACAGTTATAGCAGTAGTATTTGATAACTTAGGTCCATTACATCCTAAAGCCATAGCTGTAATATAAGCAGTGCCATAAAATCCTGAAATCCAAGTTACAGTTGCAGATGCATTATTCCCTGAAATTGTTCCCATGGATATTGAACCACTATTAGCAGGAGTAATAGCCCACGAAACATCAGTAAAATGTGTAACAGTAGATGTATAACTGTCTGTACCCGAACCCTGACAACGAGTTGTGGTACCTGATGGAGTTGTTGGTGTACTTACATTTGAATTTATTATTACTGATTTGAGTGCAGTATTTTCACAACCACCAGTAGTTACAGAATATATAATTGTTGATATTCCTTCACTTACGCCAGTTACTAATCCTGTGGATAAGTTTATTGTCGCTATTTCAGGTCTGGTTGATGACCATGTTCCGCCTGCAGTGGTACTTGTCCATGTAGCTGTTCCACCAATACATAATGGTGTTGTTCCTGTTATTGTTTGTGTTATTGGTGTTGATACCGTTACAGTTTTATTTGCACATGCTGTTGTATTGCAACCTTCTGCTCTAACATAATATGTTGTAGTGCTTGTTGGGCTTACTGCTAATGAACTTCCTGTTCCAATTGATGTTCCACTGCCACAACCGTTACGATACCATTTCCAACTTGCAC
>CAZRCF010000344.1:0-3299 GCA_964598505.1 uncultured Lentimicrobiaceae bacterium
AGGGTTATTGCCTTGATAACCTGTGCGTTGCCCACCTTGATTTGGACGATTTTGTGTGTTTTGACCAGCTTGGGAAGTGTTATTTTGTCCTCCACCTTGTTGGTTTGGTTGTCCTTGGTTATTATTTGAAGTTCCAGAGTTATTATTTAGCGGATTTGCAGGATTAATTCGTTTTCGTTTTTTCTTTCTACGATTTTCTTCATTCCTTGCTGCTTGATTTTCTGGTGTTTTTGCTGTAGGTTTTTTAACGGTTTCTAAATCCATTTTTCCCATTATTTTTGGACCTTCAAGCTTTTTAACGTCAGTTTTCATGAAAATATCCTTTGAAGGTGTATCTTCTGAAACTGCTTTTTCTGTATTATTTTCTATAATTGGGGTATTTTCAATAACATTTTTTTCTTGTTCAGCTTGAACCATCTTCTCGGTAGTTGCTTTTCTATTTTCAATTTCCTTACGAAGTTGTTCTTTATTCTTTTTAGCTGGCTTAGTTTTTTCGTTTATTGTCGATAAATCAATAAAACCAACTTGTTTTAAATTTGGTTTGGCTGAACTATTTTCTGATGATTGTTCTTGTTTAACAATTTCATTTCCCTTAGGTAATTGGTCATCTGAACTAATTTTCGATTTGCCTTTATCTGAAGGAACTTCATCAATATTTTTTTCAATAATTTCAGGTTTAGGTTCTGTTTTTGTTGTAGAAATTTCGTCAATATGAGGTTTTGGAGTAGGTTTAGATTTATATGCATCTAAATCAATTTTGCCTAAAACTTTTGGTGCTTCAAATTTTGGTTTTTCAATATCAATTGTATTCCCTTTAATCAAAACAGCACGATCTTCAATTTCCTCTGGAACATATTTTTTCTCTATTACAGGAATTTCAATACTTTTAGGAATTTCGATAATTTTCTTTTGAGCATTTTCCTTAACAATTTTCTCTCCCGAGTACTCTTTGACAAGGATTTCATACATTTGCTCTTCCAACTTGGCATTTGCGTTATGCTCAACAGTAAATCCTTTTTTCTTCAACAATTCTACTATTGTATCTGTACCAACGTTGAACTCTTGTGCGGCTTTACCAAGTCTTTTCTTAATGGTTTCTGACATATTTTTCTCTATCTTTTCTACAATATAATCGACCTAAACATCGACAAAGTTAATAAATTTATTCGAATTCCGATTTGATTATTTTAAGTACCTCTTGAATTGTTTCTTCTTCAAGGTCAGTACGATTAACTAATTCTTCAACAGAAAGTTCTAAAATACTTTTTGCAGTATCGCAACCTATTGATTTCAATACATCAATAATCCATTGATCGATTTCATCCTCAAACTCTTGTAAATCAACATCTTCATTGCCAATATCTTCATCGCGATAAACATCAATTTCGTATCCTGTAAGTTTACTTGCCAACTTAATATTATATCCGCCTTTGCCAATTGCTAAGGAAACTTGGTCGGGTTTCATATAAACATCGGCACGTTTATTTTCTTCGTCAAGTTCAATAGAACTAATTTTTGCAGGGCTTAAAGCACGCGAAATATACAATTTTGTATTAGTAGTATAATTAATTACATCAATGTTTTCATTTCTAAGTTCTCTAACAATTCCATGAATTCGGCTTCCTTTCATCCCAACACAAGCACCAACAGGGTCAATACGATCGTCGTACGACTCAACACTTACTTTTGCACGTTCGCCAGGAACTCTTACAATATTTTTAATAGTAATAATTCCGTCATAAACCTCAGGAATTTCTTGTTCAAACATACGTTCGATAAAAACTGGTGCAGTGCGTGATAAAACTATTACAGGTGAGGCATTTTTCATATCAACTGATAATACGACTGCTCTTATAGTGTCACCTTTTTTAAAAAAGTCTGATGGTATTTGTTCTGTTTTAGGAAGAATCATCTCAATTTCTTCATCATCTAAAATAAGAATTTCTTTCTTCCAAACTTGATAAACCTCGCCAGATATAATTTCACCTACTTTGTCGGCATACTTTTCGTATTCCTGAGCTTTTTCAAATTCGAGAACTTTTGTCATCAAATTTTGTCGTAACGATAATATTTCTCTGCGTCCGAAGTCGCGTAAATATATTTTTTCAATATATTCTTCACCAACTTCAAAATCAGGTTCTGTTTTCATTGCTTCCGAAAGTTTTATTTGTGTATTCGGGTCAATAAATTCAGAATCATCAACAATTGTTAAATATCTAAGTATTTCTAAATCACCTTTATCGATATTAACAATTATATCAAAACTTGCTTCTAATCCATACTTTTTTTGAAGCATGTGCTTGAAAGTTTCTTCAAGAATATGCATCAATGTTTCGCGGTCAACATTTTTAAATTCCTTAAACTCTGCAAACGAGTCTATTAAATTAAGACTTTCTTCCATCTTTTGAAAGTATTTATTATTATTTAAAACTTATTACTATTTTAGCTTCTTTAATATCAGAATATTCAATTTTTACCTCTTTAGCTGCTTCTTTTTTCTTTTTTGCAGAAACAGATAAAATTATATAATCTTCAGTTGCATTTGTTAATACTGCATTGAAAATCTCATCATTATTGGTTTCAACTTTAATATTTCTACCAATATTTTTAATGTATTGACGTGAAAAACGAAGAGGTTGTTCGGCTCCATAAGACGATACATTTAATTCAAAATCTTCCGATTCTCTATCTAAATTACTTTCAATATATTTACTAACAATAATACAATCTTCAATTTTAACTGAATCATCGCTATCTAAAAATACATAAATAACATTGCTTGGCTTAATTTTAATATCGGCAACATAAGCATTTAAGCCAGTTAAAGCTTCTTCAGATAATCTTTTAATTTGATCAATTAGTATCATATTTATATTTAAAATCAATTTAACAATTAAACAAAAAACTCCCACAGTAGTGAGAGTTTTGAGTTGACCAACCAGGATTCGAACCTAGACTAACAGAACCAAAAACTGTGGTGCTACCTTTACACCATTGGTCATTTGAGTTTGCAAATTTACTACAATTTTTTATATTTCAAAACAAAATTTGTATTTTTATTATATTTTTCTAAAATAATGATTATTTATAAACAGGTGCAATATTAAAAAAAGACAAAATCATAAAAATAACAATCTGGAAATAAGGTAAAAGCAGAAATATTCTATTAAAAACAATATTTTTTATACCATAAAATTTGGTTGTAAAAAAAAAAGTTGTAAATTTGCTCTCTCAAATGCGAAAGTAGCTCAGTTGGTAGAGCACGACCTTGCCAAGGTCGGGGTCGCGGGTTCGAGTCC
>CAZRCF010000345.1:0-3296 GCA_964598505.1 uncultured Lentimicrobiaceae bacterium
CCCGGTTTAGCGGGAATTTAGAAGTACTCTCCATTTTCAACTGATGCAGAACATTATGTGTAATAAAAAAATAAAATTTTTTTTTACAAATAAAAGTAATTTGATTTTTTTTGTTTTATTGATGTTATCATTTTTTATCAGTATCCCTTGTAAAACAAAAACTGGTCCTCATATTATACACTCAATATCTAATTTTATAAAATAAGACAGGAGAATTATTGTATGGGAAATCTTTTTGATAGGTTGAAATTCAATATTCCTATTGATAAAACATTTGTACAATCAAAAATAGTGCCAATGTATCAAAATAATGTTAATCAACAAGACGTGAATACTTGGTATGATGATTTGACAAAACGTTCAGCTATGATGGCTAATCAATTAATAGGGAATCAAAAAATTAATTCACAGGGATTAGAACAAGGCGTATATCAAGTCAAAAATTTTGGTCAATTCAATGGAACTTTTGGAAATGCGTATGATTTTAATAAATGGTTAGATAAATTTCGTACATTGGATTATGATAACATAGTAGAGAATGCAAATGATTATCGTAGTAAATTAAATGGAAATGAAGAATTTCAATTTGATAATGCTAATGGTTCTACTGAAAGTTATAATCTTAAAGATATACTAGAAACATTCAATAAAAATTCAAAAGATTGGTTAAAAGCTAATGCAGCTACAGTAACTATAAATAATTCAAATGGAAGCAGCATAGTTGGTGGTACATTTAATTGGGAACCAAATCCAATTAGAATATGGCATTTATTAGGTAGGAATTTATTAAACAAAATTGCTCCAAATGTTTATGACAATTTAGTGTTAGCTGATCGTGATGTATTTGGTAAATTATCTATTGGCGAACATGAAAGACCTCAAGGAACACAACATGTCAATACTCAATGGACATCTTCTATTAATGATCCAATGACAACGTTTTATCATGAGTTAGGACATATTCCACAAAATTTTTATACAACATTAAATGAACAAAATATACGTTCACTACAAGGCAGTGATGTTAATACACATGACAGATCAAAACACGAATTAATTGCTATTGGAAAAGAATTTAAAGATTGGGTATCTATTAATTATTTCAGAGATAAAAATGGTAACCCTACTTTAACTAATACTGGAACAAGTTTTGAAATTAAAACTCCACAAGACTTTGATAATGCTTCAAAGCTTACTGAACAAGTATTACCAATGATACCAAAACCTAATTATTTATTTAATTTTTTCCGTTCTAATAATACAAAATTCAATGATCAAATGAAAAATGCTTTACGATTATTGACTCCAGGTATTAGTTATAAAGAACAACAGGGACAAAAAAATCTGTATGGTAATTATGCATGAGAAAGGAAGTGTAGCATGAAGATGAGAACGTTTTTCATAACTTATTATTCTATTTTTTTTATTGGATTAATTGCATGGTATTTTTATTATTCATATACACACCCACCGCTATATGCGCATACCACAGACACGATTGATGGTTTTAGTATGGGAGGTGGTGTTTATGCTGGTGATGTATTGATATTATGTTTATTTTTTAGTTTAGGCATAGTATTTATATATCAAACAATACATCTTTTGTGGCTTATTATCAAACAATATTTTAATTGACAGGAGCTTTATATGACATGGGCTGAATTTTTAGCAAAGTTTGGAATTGGACAAAACCAACCTGATCAATCTGGTACTCCACGTGGATGGTTCCCTGGCGGACCTTTAACAATGCTAGTCGGTAATCAAATCGTTCCAATGCCTACTAAATATCCAGCCTTTACTCCAATGGACAATGCAATACCAATCACTCTAATGAAAAATGGTGACACTTCTACGAATATTGAAAACAAAATAAATTTTGACAATACTGCTTCTGATCTACGTTATCCAGTTTCAGATAATATTGAAAGAGACAATACAAGGACTATTGGAACATGGTCTCAGAACATTGGCAAAGATTCTGATATTGAAGCGACTAATACAAATATCCCTTATGGATTACGTGCGAAACAAGTACAATGGGAATTAGTAAATGAAGGAGTTCCACGATATAAACGAAGCGTTGGTTGGGGAACTAATAGAGCTGCCAAGGGTGTTATTCCAGTTGGTTATCATCAATTATTAGATGCTGCATTAGGTTATTTGTTGCGTACCAGTGGACCCAGACTTAATACAATTGGAGAGAAACATTTATTAATGGGTCGTGGTGATGTTGTAATTCCAAGAGAAAATTTATGGCATTTGCATTTAGGGGAACCATGGAATAAAGAAAACCTTAAAAGCGACTGGTACAATGAAGATGGTTACAAATATAGTGAAAACATGTATAATGGCGCAGACCAAACATTGGAAGTATCCCCTGAACCTGCTCCTCCTTTTCCAAATGAAATTGCATATCGTTATAAGAATGACAGAAATCGTGATCTTGCATTTTCAAATTATACGTGGGATTTTAATAGTAATAGTTTTAACGTGTTTTCTGGATTTGAAGGGAATCGATTGGCTGGATATAGTATAGGCGAATATGGATGGGGCATGCCTATTGACAATCTTGGACTTCCTATGGATCCTCAGGGGATGGGCAGGTACACTATTGAGCAAGGAAAGGACAAGTATGGTCGTTTTGCTTCTTATCGTGATGTTTGGGATCATCCTCCTGTTATTAAACAGGCTATAACATTGGCTGCTCCTGGATCATCTTCTTTTAATATGTACGATAAACAACATTTCTTGTTGAATCCATTATATCAAGCATTTAAAAATGGAGCAACAGAACAAGAATTTGAAGACTTGCGTAAAGAATTAGTCAATACTGGATTGTATCCATTTGGCGCAGACCTTTCGTACAAACAAGTACATCCAGATACTCGATCTGGTACTCGTCCATCACCTGGCGTTTTAGATTTTCAGATATGGAGATTAAATAGAGACCAAGAGAAATTACTTAAAGATTATGTTGACGGTAAATCTATCGATATGAAATATAAAAAATTATTTGATTTAATCCCTGATGCACGACAAGCAAAAGATGAAGCAGAAAAAAATAAAAAGACTCAGAAACATTTTTTTGAATAATAAAAGGAGACTACATGGGATATAAGCGATTAGCTAATGGAGAAGTGATATATGTACCTGATATGCCATCTAGTAGGACCCCATTTGATTCGTCAAGTGTTGCGCAATCTGATGTTTATGAGAATCCACAAATCGTACAGGGTCAACCTCAATGGTCTTTTCTATCTCCTGAACAACGTCAAGCTGATATTACAGGAGCGATT
>CAZRCF010000346.1:0-851 GCA_964598505.1 uncultured Lentimicrobiaceae bacterium
GGATTTGGCATCGATCTGATCGGCGGATCGGTCGTCATCCATTATGATCGATGGTGGAATGCTGCGCGGGAAGACCAGGCGACCGATCGGGTGCATCGCATCGGTCAAACACGCGGCGTCCAGGTCTTCAAGCTCGTCACCGAAGGCACGCTCGAAGAAAAAATCGACCGGCTCATCCAACGAAAGAAGCAATTGATGGACGACCTGGTGAAAGAAGATGACGCCAATATTTTGAAGAGCTTTACCCGCCCTGAGTTGATTGATTTGTTGACGTTTGGGGATTAGGTTTCTTTCATTGAATTTGTTGTTTTTGTTTCAAAAGAATAGAACGCGGATGACATGGATTACACGGTTTGGCGCGGATTTTTTTTAGTTCTTTCCTCATTTACAATAGCCACAACTTTTTTCTTGACAAAATCAAACGAAACGATTATATTGATTTCGACTGAAATTGTTACGAATTAAAAGCAGTTTTTAAACATTCTCAGACCAGATGTAATTACGAATGATTTCGATCGAACGCTGAATAACCAGGCTGATAACAGTATTAAACCAGTTAACGGACATGGCTATGGGCTCAGTCAAAAAATCTCTCCTAATTTGCCAGCTATTTTTTTGCTTTCATATTTTTTCCCATCACCTTTTCGCTTTAGATCCGCATAAACGCATCACCCAATATGACATCAAAGTTTACACCGCCAAAGATGGCTTGCCCATGAATTCTTTGAAAAAAGTGTTTCAGGATTCCCGAGGCTACATCTGGATCGGTACACAGGAAGGATTGGTGCGGTTTGATGGCGTCGAGTTTAAGCTTTATGATAAAAGTAAGTCATTACTCAAAAATAAAATGT
>CAZRCF010000346.1:861-3286 GCA_964598505.1 uncultured Lentimicrobiaceae bacterium
TAAACAGATTTTCTTTGATAAGAGGTTGAAATAACCTTTCGGCAGTTCCAAAAATTGTTGTGGATGTTAAGCTCATAATTTGTTGACCTTGTCAAAACCATACAATTTCCATTTCAATAAATATAACAAGTAAATTGAATTTTGCAAAGCAAAAATTCGATTGATTAAAATGAACTGAAAATCCTAAGTCATTACTCAAAAATAAAATGTAATTCTTCAGGATTAATTTGGTACGATAGTATAATTCCATTGAGGTAACATTTCATGATTTTTCAAATTCATTCTTTTAAATTGATCGTTATTTATTTTGACGCCTTTTTCGTATATTTTATCATTTAAAATGGCCTGTACTTCTAAGCCTTTTTTAGTTTTTGTATGACGAATTAAGTTTAATATAATCTCATACGATCGTAACGGTTCTCCTGCCCAATTTCGGGTGATAAAACTGAACAAACGATGATCAGTCGGATTCCATTTTGACGCACCTGTTGGGTAATGACAAACCGTGACTGAAATATTATAAACACAACAGATTTTTTTATAAAGCGCATATTTCCATAATCGTGGTCGATAACCATTGCTACCACCAGCATCAGCCATGATGAGTAAGCGCTTCACATTTTTATAATTATAAAATCCATAATGGTTCAGCCATAATTCAATAGATTCAACGGCAAACTCCGGTGTATCAAATGATGTACCGACCACAACGAAACCTTTATTCCGTATCAGGTCGTAAATTCCATACGGATTAGCCATACCAACAGCCTGTGAGCGGAATTCATGAGTTAATACCTGTTCAGAATTAAGTGACCATTTTTGCCCCGGATTTTTAAAATTGCCAATAAGCTCTTTCTTTTTGCTGTCAACCGTAATGATCGGTTGTTGTAACCATCGAAAATATTGCTTCATTGCAGAAATAATCTCAAATTGTTGATTCCGATCCGGATGTCTTGTCTCTGCAATCATTTTTCGATTGACTTTGAGAGAATAGTCCATGTGTTTCAATAATTTGCTCGCGGTATTAGGGCAAATAAAAATATGCTTTTGTCTCAAGCAATCGCTAATCGAATAGGGTGTTTTTCGACACCATTTAAGTTCGCTCGTTGGGCTTCCGGCGACATCGTTCTCAATTAAGCGCTCGATCTCAGTTAAAATTTCAGTTTTTTTTAAAGGATGGGCGACCAGCCCCTGGCTTACGTACACGATCAACTGCGATATCGTGAGATAACAGTTCCTGACGACCTTTGGCGATCGTTCGGGCATCTATTCCCGTAAGTTTGGACATGGTTTTATCGCCACCATAACCCAGACGAAGAGATTCAAATCCTAAAAACAATCGTTGCTGCTTCTCATTGAGTATCGAAAGAAATGCCATCACATGTTCTTGTTCGTTAAATTGATTTCTCTCTGCCGGTGGGGTCAGGTTCGCTGAAACAGCACGTTGAATATGTTCCTTTTTTCGTTTTAACTGTATATCGCCGATACGATTGGATAAATAGAGAAATTCGCGGCCAATTTGCTTGCGCTTCAATTTACCGTGCTGATGTAATTTTTTCAGTTCATTATGCACGAAGACTTGTAAAATCTGGTTCAATTCGGCAGCGAAATAGCCATCAGATGAACAGTTAACCAAATGCTCAATGGTCGGGGCAAGTTTACCATACTTTGAGAAATAAATACCATTGAACTCCCACAGACCGTCGTGATTAAAATCGGCGATATTGGTTAGTGTGTAATATTTCCCCGAATGGGAATAGCTTGTCTGATAGCTGATGGTACGTAATTTCCGATGTGTCGTCATCGTCGAATTTGTTTTGAGAATTTGTTTGATTTCTGGCAATGTTAACACAAGACGCTCATGGAATAGAGCGATTAATTTTTTCGTTGCAAAGTAACTTGTTCTCATAGCATTATGATATATTTATGAATAGATGTGGTATTTATGCATAAATATATCATATTAAATTGACAATGTCAAGCACAATTAATTCAGTAAATGCCTTCCCTGAGAACAGTTTTAAACTAGTAGTTCGTTTTGTGGTCGCTTTTTATGATATAATTATTAATTCTAAATTGCAATTTATTTATGAGTACACCCTAAGTATCCAGATTTAAGGTGTAATTTTATCTTGGATATTGCCGAAGACTCCAGCGGCAATTTATGGCTGGCAACACAAGGAGGTGGGATTTGTCGTTTTGATGGTTTCAAGTTTACCACTTTTGATACCAGCTATGGACTGACACATAATATAGTCAACAAAATCATCATCGGAAAAGATAGTACGATCTGGGCTGGCACAGAAAATGGTTTAAGTCGATTCCAGTTGGAATGAGTCTCATCAAGAATCTTTTGCGTGTCTTCACCGGCTTCACTAATAAATACTTGGCCGTTCGGGCCTGCACACCATTCTTGAACCATGTG
>CAZRCF010000347.1:0-592 GCA_964598505.1 uncultured Lentimicrobiaceae bacterium
TTTAAACAATATATAAACAAAATAGAAAAAATGAAAAAAATAATAATAATTGTATTGTGTTTAGTCTATTCAACAACCAGTTTTAGCCAAAAAAATGTGAATTATAAAACAAATTATTTTACCGACACCATACAAAGCAAATACTTAAAAGAGGATAGAATTATAAGCATTTATTTTCCTAAAAATTATTCAAATTTAATGGAATATCCTGTAATATTTGCTACCGATGGTCAAATAATTACCGATGGCAAATATAATATTTTGCTCGATTCGATTATTGAAAATAAAATTATACCACCAATAATATTAATTGGAATATATTCAAATGAAAAACCAGCAACATCTAATTCTGAATATAGAAATTATGAATATATTGAATCTTGGAGTAATAAAAAAGATACAATTTTAGGTTGTAGATTTGAAAACCATCTTAGTTTTTTTATAAAAGAGGTTATACAATACATTGAAAATCAATATTCTGTTACAAAAAATAGAGAAAATCGTATGTTTTATGGTTGTTCAAATGGTGCAGGTTTCGGAATTACTTTACTTTTTAAACATCCTGAGTTATTTTCCAATTATTTATGCTTTT
>CAZRCF010000347.1:602-1563 GCA_964598505.1 uncultured Lentimicrobiaceae bacterium
AAGAGTGTAGATCTCGGTGGTCGCCGTATCATTAAAAAAAAAAAAAAAAAAAAATAAAAAAAAAATAAGTAATACGGAATAAAAAAATAAATTGCAAAAAAAACAACTATCCATATTTATATATTTCGTATGGTAGCGACGAGCCTTCTGGATTTATTGATGCGTTTGAACAACTTGAAAAAAAACTAAATAATAAAAAATTCAAACATTCAACAAATGTTTATAAAGGAGGACATGATAGAGAAAAATGGAAAGAAGAATTTATAAAAACTTTAGTGAAAATATTTAATAAAAAAATAACTGAAAATAAAATATGATTTTAATATTGAAAACAAATAAAAATGCAAATATAGATGTTAGAATTAATTTTGATAAAGATACATTAAAAGATATTGAATCTGTTTTAAATTCTTTTCCATTTGAATTACGAAAACAAATAAATATTGATTTTCATAAAATTTTTCAGATAGATAAAATTGAAGGTATTGACATTAATATTTTTAATGGAAACACTAAGATTCTTGGTTACAATTCAAGTTATTGGGCATTTCGTCCTCAACGGTTTTACACTTGCTATGCTGATAAATATTATCATGCTGCAATAAATTTTGATGGAAAAATATATAAATGTACAGCAAAAGATTATACCGAAAAATATCAAGTAGGTGTTTTAAAAGAAAATGGCGTAATTGATTACAATAGTTATAAACTTCACGATATGCATGCTGTGGCATCGTTTGAAAATGAAAAATGTTTAAATTGCAAATATTTACCACTATGTTTTGGTCCTTGTATTCAGCATGCTTATGATAAAAAAAACAGTAATTGCAATAGCGATATATGTTTAAAAAGCAATTGGGAAATGTCTGTTAACGATTTTGTTATTTCAAAATATCAGTCGTTACAAGAAGAGTAACCACTACATATATAGTCTTAAACAATTAATAAACAAAATAGAAAA
>CAZRCF010000347.1:1573-3270 GCA_964598505.1 uncultured Lentimicrobiaceae bacterium
AAAATATTATTTGCATATTAGTTTTATGTTTTTGTTTTACAATAAAAGTAAAATCACAAACTATTGAAAACAAATTTACTATTGAAGAAAAAGTATTTACATTATCAAAAATTTGGAAAGAGGTTGGCGAGAATTTCCCTTATTTTGATAGATTTCATAAAAACTATTGGGATTCTTTATATACAATTAATATTTCAAAAACTATAAATTCAAAAAATGATTATGAATATATAGAAATAATTGAAAATTTTATTAATGGTTTGTACGAAGGACATACAAATATAAATTTATCAAATAATTATAAAGACTACCTTGATAAAGGGATTTCAAAACCTGATATTTCTTTAATTTGGTTAAATGATGGTTATTATGTTGAAAGCGTTTCAAAAGAGTTATCAGAAATTTTCGAAGAATGCAGAGATTATCTTTCTAATAGTAAATTTTACAGTGGATATTTTTTGCTTTTAGGAAAAGAAAATTCATGGGTGAAAATTAAATTTAAAGATTTACAAGGAAAAATATTTGAAAAAGAATTTGAAAGAAAAAGAAATGTTAAAGATGAAATAAAGTATTTAAATAAGGAGTCTTATTCATATAAAAAAAATAAAAAAAAATTAGAATTCTCAATAAATAAAGATAAAATTGCATATTTGAATTTAGGTGGTAATATGTCAAATGAAACAGTTGATTATTTTAATTCGAAAATAGATTCAATACGAGCATGTAAGGGGATTATAATTGATTTAAGATTTTCAAATGGAGGTTCTGGTGTAGGAAATTTAATTGTAAATTATTTCTCAAAAAATGATGAATATATCGATTTTAAAGCATTCGTAAGAAAAAATCAAGCAAATTATAAAGCATTAGGTGCTTATACCGATAGTGCTTTTATTAATGTATTTGGTGGGAATTTAAGACATTTTCAATATAAAGACTATTATGAAAATAACGCTTTTGACACAATTGTGTATTATTCAAAAAGGAAAAAAAATCCAATAAATATTCCGGTTGTAGCTTTATGTAACCCCTCTGTTGTATCGGCAACAGAAACATTTTTAATAAGTTTTCAAAATGCAAAAGCAGGTATAATAATTGGGCAGCCATCGTTTGGTAGTTGTACACAACCATATTTGGTAAATTTAAAAGGCATCGGATATTTTCAAATGGCAACCCAAAAACCAATTTATCCCGATGGAACAGTTTTTGATTATATACATCCCGATATTTTGGTTAATCCAACTTTAAAAGGTTATATTGAAGGCAAAGATGAGATATTAGAAGCAGGTTATAATTATTTTAAAAAATAAAAATTGATTTATACCAAAGTGAAATTGTAATTAGTATAATAATTCTAAGGTGTTCCTGTAGATAGTTTATTGTGCATGATAAAAGACCGACCTCAGCAAAAAAGCGTTAAGAAAAACAAATATTTTTACGTTTAAAGCGAGGCGGGTGCTATATTGCTAATAAATAATAAACTGTGAAATCCGTCACGCTAAAAAAAATTACTTAAATATCGTTTATTGCTTGCCTCGCTTAGTAAAAATGTTTGTTTTTTAGCTTTTTTGGTGAAGTCTTGATTTTTTTGTTACTTTTTACTCGTGGCACTTTTATTTATTATAATGTACTCGTTATTCGCTCCGCTCAAGTGTATCAAGACAAAAAGTAAAGGAATAGGTATTTATTGGATTATTATA
>CAZRCF010000348.1:0-3268 GCA_964598505.1 uncultured Lentimicrobiaceae bacterium
GGAGGAACTGAGGGATTAGTTTTTTTAGTTGTTTTGCAAATTTGAAGCGGAAAAAACAATAACCTAAAATTATTACGACACATTCTGTCGCACTACGTTTATATCTTTGCAACAAACAAATAAAATAAACAAAAATGAAAGCAATCACTTATATACTAACTGTTACGTTATTCGTAATCAGTTGTACTCAAAATCAGAAAGACAAATCGAATTTAAATGTAGAATTATATAATCCTACAATTGACAAAATTGAAGTAGAAAAAATCATAAAAACGATTAGTGGTAAAAAACCATCTGTTTATGGTATATATGAAGAAAATACAAAAATTATTTACATAGAAACTATCGAAGATGATTATAAAGAGTTGCATTCACTTAATATACTTGAAAAAATTAACAACAAATGGATTCGGAAGAATAGCTACAAAATTGGAGAAGATGTAGAAAAAATTCAACTATCTATTGACACATTTCAAAACATCGTAATAAACAATAAAAAATATTTATTCTTCGATGCTTACTGCATGAACTCAGGGACAGCTTATAATGGAATTAATCAAAATTTGTTCATATATTATGATTATGAAAATGATTCACTTTTAGAGATTTCTTATTCTATTTGTACTGGACAGGTATTAGGAGATTATAGTTTAAAAAATTCCAATATAGAAAATTATCCATTAATACTAAATCATACAATAACACAAGTAAATAGAATTTATGGGAAACCAAACCTAAATATTAACGATATTGAAAACTACCACCTTAAATGGACATCAATAAATAATAATATTTATTATTTGGTAGAAAAGTATGCCAATTCGGAAATTTGGTTTGACTTAAAGATTTTAACTTTAAACAAAGACTTTTTCTTTTCACAAGTTAAGGAAGATCCAAATGTGGTGGATATAAAAAGTAGTTCCAAATATTTGGCAAGAGCTGGATTTGCAAGTCCGATATTGGCATATTCAAAAGAAAAAAACGAATCGTATGTGCTTTGGATTCCTGCTGATTGGCCCTGTGGAGGAGCTTGGGGTCTAAGAAGTTTTCAAATAAATGATATAAATAACGAAATAATAATTGCTTCAAATGAGTTCTTTATATTTAATTTTGATTTAGAAAAAAAGAAAATAAAAGCAATTCGAAAATCAGAAACCCACTATTAAAATAAATAATAACCATTGGACAGTATTTTAAAATGGCTTTTAAAACCTTTGTTAATAACAGAAAAATGAGTGGTGAAATAGCTAAATAAAAGTAACCTCCAAAACGTTAAAACAGAACAAAAAAATGAAAAATAATTATAAAAATAAAATTTTAGATTGCATAGGGAAAGTATATGAGCAATCAAAAAATTGCAAACTTGATACAGAGTTTTTTGATAATGTAAACAACGAATTAAAAGAACTTTCCGATTATTTTAAAGTTTCTAGAAATCAGTCATTAATTGTCGCAATGGTTTTTGCCCTTAATTATAAAGGTGATACAGTTGATTTGAAAAACTTAATTGATTATTTCGATTGTAATCCAATGAAATTATTAGAATATAGTGAAGATTTTGATACTTTATATTTAAAAGGTATTTTAAAAAAACAAAAATCTTCACATAGGGCTAAAGTAACTTTATCAAACGACCAATTTACCATTAATGAAAAAATCACAGAAGCTATTCTTAATAATAAGCAAATGCCATTAATGAAAGAGAATAGTTTTAACGATGTAATTGAACTGCTTGAAAAATTTTACAAATTAGGCGAAGAATGTAATAGCGAGGAACTTTCTACCTTAGAACTATTCATTAAAACTAAGGATTTAATAAATACAAACATTCATTTACCTCTAATCAAGAAAATCAGTGATTTCCAATTTTGTATTCCAGATACATATATTTATATTTACATAATTTGGAAAACAATATCAGGCAAAAAAACAACTGATATAAGAAGTTTAACTGTAAAAATTTTCGATAATCCTTCAGAAAGAATAAATTATTTACAAAAAATAATGTCGAAAAAAAATAACTTAATTGATCAAAACCTTATTGAAATTGTTGAAGCTAATTTTTTCAGTGATACGGAATTAAAACTTTCTGATAGTTCAATTAAAATGTTGCAAGAATTGGGTTTGACAATTTTCGCTAATAAAAAGAAACGTGAAGATATAATTGAACCATCAAAAACAAACTCAAAGATATTAATATTTAATTATTTGGAGCAGCAACAGCTTGATTTACTAAAAACATTGTTGCAAGATAATAAATTTATTGAAACTCAAAACAGATTGAAAAATAAAGGATTACCAAAAGGTATTACTGTATTGCTGCATGGGTTTCCGGGTACTGGAAAAACCGAAACTGTATTTCAAATTGCAAAGGACACCAATAGAGAAATTATTAAAGTAGATATTAGTCAATCAAAATCAATGTGGTTTGGTGAAAGTGAAAAAATAATAAAACGCATTTTTACCGATTACAAATCGTACTCGAAAGATTGTGAGAAAATGCCTATTTTACTTTTTAATGAAGCTGATGCAATTATTTCAAAAAGATTAGATACAAGTAGTTCAAATATTGCTCAAACCGAAAATGCAATACAAAATATTCTTCTTGATGAATTAGAAAATTTTGAAGGTATATTTTTTGCAACTACCAACCTTACTAAAAATCTTGATTATGCTTTTGAAAGAAGGTTTTTATTCAAAATTGAGTTTGAAAAACCAGATACTTCAGTAAAAGCTAAAATATGGAATTTAAAAATACCAAATCTAACTAAATTTCAATGTGAAACTCTCGCAAACCAATTTGATTTTTCTGGTGGTCAAATTGATAACATTGTTAGAAAAAATGAAGCTTTTGAAATAATACATAACATTTCTGTGAATTTTAATAATATTATTGATTTCTGTAACACAGAATTAATAACAAAAAAAAACGGGGTTAAAATTGGATTTATAAAATCATAAAAATAATTTTACCTCACCTAACCTTTCCTAAAAGGTGAAACTGAGGTGTTGGTTTTTTTAGTGTTTGGTGCTAATGTTAGAAGCGGGGATATGACCCCTCCCAGCCTCCCCTAAGAGGGGAGGAACTGAGGGATTAGATGGTTTTTGTGTTATAGAAGCGAAGTAAAGACCCCACCTAACCTCCCCTAAGAGGGGAGGAACTGAAGAGTTAGGTGTTTTAGTATTTTTTGCAAATTTGAAGCGGAAAAATACAAAATACCGGCAATCAAGCTCCTCCCCTCGCAGGGGAGGCTGGGGTAGGGTGAAA
>CAZRCF010000349.1:0-3268 GCA_964598505.1 uncultured Lentimicrobiaceae bacterium
ATTTAAAGCAAAATTGATTTTTTTTACTAATTTTGTAAATCAATTTTAAAATAAATAATTTAATAATCAATGAAACATTTTTTAGTTCAAATAATAGTAATTTTTTCTGTTTTTGCATTAAATGCTCAAACTAAATATACTCAAAATATTCAAAGAGAAAAAAGTACAAAAACAAATCAAATAATTAAATCAAACCAATTAAAAACTACCGAATCGGTTACATTTTTAAACGAAGGATTTGAACTTTCAAATTTTCCACCAATTGGTTGGTCGTTGTTAAGTCCTGATGGGGGAACCGGTTGGAAAAAAGTTATTGCAAATAGTCTTATACCTGGTTGGAACACAGGAAATGTTACTGTGCCCATAAATGGTGGCGACGCTTGTGCATTTTGTACTTGGGAAACAGGTGGTGTAACTTCATCCGACCAATGGTTAATTACACCAAAGTTATTAAATATTCAAATTACAGATACAATTAAATTTTGGGCACTTCGTTTTCCTAAAAGCTATTCTGACGAATTACAAATTAAAATTTCTACCGGAAATGCAGATACAATATCTGATTTCACAATTTCTGGTCCAATATATAGTTTCATCGCAAATTCAAGTGATTCAACTTGGACTGAATATAAAATCCCTGTTGGTTCACTTGTTCCTGTTGGTTCAAATATTTATGTTGCTTTTCGCGAATATGTAGCAGATATTGCAAGCGATGGTGCTTCAATATTTATAGATAGAGTTACTTGGGGAGCATTGCCTACAAATGATATGGCTGTTAGTAATGTCATTTCACCAATATCGAAATGCAAATTAACTACTACGGAAATTGTTAAAGTTAAACTTTATAATAATGGAACTTCTGATGCCTCAGGATTTAATGTTTATTTTAAAGTTGATAATGAAATGCCAAAAACAAATGCTTTTATAGGTACTATTACTTCAGGTAGTAAAACTGATTTCACTTTTACCGAAACTGCCGATTTGTCAACAAATGGGGTTCATACAATTAAAATTTGGACATCAATTACTGGTGATGGTTATAATAGCAATGACACAATAATTTATAATATCAATAATTTTGCACCATCTTCAACTCCCTACATTATGAGTTTTGAATCAAATGAAAATACTGCAAGTTGGTTTATTAATGACAATAATAGTGATAATTATACTTGGCATTATTTTGAAAACAATGAAGATGCACATAGTGGTTCAAAATTTGCTCGTTATTATTTTAACAACGATACAGCTACAATTGCAAACGACTGGTTAATATCTACTTGTATTCAATTAAATGCTGGAACAAACTATCAAATAGCTTTTTGGCATAAGGTTTTTGATGCAAATTATCCCGAAAGTTTTAAAGTTGCAATGGGAAATTCTGAAAATCCTACTTTATTAACTACTTCAATTATTGATTTGCCTTTACAAGCTGATATTTATTGGAAACGTCAAGTAAATAACTTTACAGTTGCAGCATCTGGGAGTTATTATTTCGGTTTTAATTGCTATTCAAATGCAAATAGATACGTTTTAGGCATAGACGATGTTATGATTGGTGAAGGAGTAGGTGTTAATGAAATATCAAATGAAAAAATTAATGTATTTCCAAATCCTGCAAAAGATATATTAAATATTTCGTCAAACGAAGAATTAAAATCAATAACTTTATATAATAATGTAGGTCAAGAAGTTTATTTCAATACTAATATTCAAAATAATTTATCAATAAATATAAATAAATTTGAGTGTGGTATATATTTTTTAAAAGTTGAAACTAACTCGGGGGTGAAAACTCAAAAAATAAGTATAGCAAAGTAAAGAGAGTCATAATTAATAAAAGAAGTCCTTTTTGAAAGGACTTCTTTTATTATGATAATTTTAAAATAATTCAGAATTAAATATTTTTTATTAATTTTACACAATAAAAAAACAAACATCATACATACATAATTATGGGAAAAGTATTAATTATAGGAGCTGGTGGAGTAGGAGCTGTGGTAGCTCATAAATGTGCTTCGGTGCCCGATGTATTTAGCGATATTATGCTTGCTAGCCGTACAAAAGAAAAATGCGATAGAATTGCTGCTGCAATTGGTGGCAATAAAATTTTAACTGCAAAATTAGATGCAGATAATGTGCCCGAAACTATTGCATTAATTAATAGTTTTAAACCCGATTTGGTTATAAACGTTGCACTTCCATATCAAGATTTGAATATTATGGATGCTTGTTTGGCAACAAAAACCAACTATTTAGACACTGCAAATTATGAGCCTATTGATGAGGCAAAATTTGAATACAGTTGGCAATGGGATTATCAAGAACGATTTAAACAGGCTGGAATTACTGCTGTTTTAGGCTGTGGTTTCGATCCTGGTGTAACAAGTATTTTTACTGCTTATGCTGCAAAGCACTATTTTGATGAAATTCATTATTTAGATATTGTTGATTGCAACGCTGGCGATCACGGAAAAGCTTTTGCAACTAATTTTAACCCGGAAATAAATATTCGTGAAATAACTCAAAATGGTAGATATTGGGAAAATGGTAAATGGATTGAAACAAAACCCCTTGAAATACATAAGCCAATTAATTATCCAAACATTGGAGATAAAGAATCTTACGTTTTATATCATGAAGAGTTAGAATCCCTTACAAAGAATTTTCCAACGCTTAAACGAGCTCGTTTTTGGATGACTTTTGGTCAGAAATATATTAATGCTCTTGATTTACTTCAAGAAATAGGAATGACAAGTATAAAACCAATTAATTACGAGGGAAAAGAAATTGTTCCTTTGCAATTTTTAAAAGCTGTACTTCCCGAACCGGCAACTTTGGGCGAAAACTATCACGGACAAACCTCAATAGGTTGCCAAATTAGAGGGTTAAAAGATGGTAAAGAACAAACATATTATATTTGGAACAATTGCGACCATGCTGAAACATTTAAAGAAATAGGAGCACAAGCAATTTCCTATACAACTGGCGTTCCTGCCATGATTGGTGCAATGATGCTTTTAACCGGCAAATGGAGTGGAAAAGGTGTTTTTAATGTAGAAGAATTTAATCCAGATCCTTTCCTTGAAGTACTTGGGAAATATGGTTTGCCATGGAACGAAGAAATTAACAAAGATCTTCCAGTTGAGAAATAGTATAAAATTAATCATTATAAAAAAGGCTGCAAAATTTATTTTGCAGCCTTTTTTATAATGATTTTTTAATTATTGTTTTAAAATTAGTTCTACCCCAAAGTATTTTGAAATTA
>CAZRCF010000350.1:0-3246 GCA_964598505.1 uncultured Lentimicrobiaceae bacterium
AATTATTAGCTTGCCAAAACTATTTGAATTAAGCGACATATTGCGAAATATATCTTTATGTGAAAATATTTTATTAAAAATATCGTCATGGTCTAAAAAAACATTCTCTTCAAAAAAACTATAATTTGATTTATTGTAAAATGGATAAAATTCGTAATTTATGCCTAAAGATTCAACTTGTTCGTTAATTTCAAAGTCGGCATTACTCTCTAATATAAAAACAAGAGAAGCATTTAATTTTGATGATTTAATTATATTAAAAAGTTCATCTTTTTTCTGATTAGAAGGCTGCGAAGGAATTATAATTCTAATTTCGTATAAATTACTAGGTATTATAGGAAACTTTAGATAATCAGTTATAAAATTTTCGTAATACATATAGAAATCGCCTTTGATTTTATATTTTTCTAATAACGATGGGATTTTGAATAATTTCGAATAATTTAATAAGTTTCCACCTATAAAATTTATATAACTAATATTAGTTCCTGCGATTTGCTTAAAAATATTTTCAATTATCTCAAACTCCAATTCTCCAAAGTTATTTTTTGTACAACAGAAGAATTGATTATTTGCTTTATCACAAAAATTGCATGTTAATTTACAATCACCATTAAGGTATATTGTTATTTCCGATAAGTACTTTTTTAAATCTTGATTAATTTCTATACCATCTTTTTGTAGTTTTTTTATATCTCTTTGATTGTTAAGTAATGGTGTAAACTGAACGGGACGACATTCAGATAATGAAGCATCAATAATATCACCAATAAAAAGATTTCTAATAGTGGTAATAAACTCTTTAACATCTCTGTTGATTAAATCAATGTCTGCTAATTCTATAACTCTTAAATTTTCTTTGTTATCTAAGTCTCTTATTATTTTTTGTAAACTATTTTTGATTTGGTATTCAAATTTTTCACCAGAAAGCGTATTGTAAAATAAAACTTTTTTCTTTTTTATTACCATAATTATATATGGTTCAATTTTTAACCAATATTTTTTATTATTCAAAATCAATTTTCCTCCATAATTTTTAAGTAATCATTAGGATTTTCTTCAAGAAACAAGATTCTGCTGCTAAAAAAACCTTCAAAATCGTTTAAATTTTGAAAACCTTTGCAATTAGGTTCATTATCTAAATTTTCGAGTAAAAACATACATTGTCCGCAAAAACTATAATTGTAACATAAATTGCACTGTTTTTTTACTTTTTCAATATACATATTGTATTGCTCGGCAATTTCTTCATAATTTAACACTACATTTCCATCTTCAATTTTTCCCATTGCAAAATGATGAGCTATTTTTTCGCATGTTATTATTTTATTATTTACAGTTAAAAATAATCTTAACGAAAAAGGCGAACAAGTTGAAGTGGGTATTATTTCACAATTAGAATCATTTGTTAACAAGTATTTATAATCTTCAAAAATAAAACCTGAGTATGCTTGAATTGTTTTTGACAAATCAATAAAATCAGGAAAATTTATATGTAAATCGCGGTCAATTGCGGCATAATCTTCTGCTTCATAAAGACTTGCCGATTTATTCCTATATGTATTAAAAAAAACATCCGAATTATTTTCATTAATACCATGGTTAACAACGCTAAGTATGCTTGGAATTTTATCAAATTCGGTTTTTATAAAATTATATATTTCTGAAACTGAATTTTTATTATGTAAAACGGCATTAATATTAATATATTTTTCAAAATATTCGGGATATTTATCTCTTAATAATTTTAAATTGTCTATTAATTTATTAAACGAAGGTTTTTTATTTTTATAAACCCTATAACTGTTATTTTTTTTATTTCCATCTAAACTTATTAATAGTTGAAATTTGTTTTCAGCCAAAAAATCCATGTAACGGTCTAATAGCAAAGCGTTAGTTGTCATAGAAAACGACAAAAAGTTATTTTTTAGTTTCAATTGCTTTGCGAAACTAACTATTTCCTTTATAAAACTTATATTCAATAAAGGTTCGCCGCCATAAAAACCAATTATAATTTCTTTATTAAATGAATTGTTATCAGATGAATTCCATATCTTAGCCAAATAAGTCAATAAAAGTTTTGAGTTATTTATGTCAATATTTTTATTTTCTCTTTTATCATAATCCGAATAAAAATTACCATATCTACAATATAAGCAATTCAAATTACATCCGTCAGTAACTTCAAAAGCAACATTTTTAAGATTTGCAAGATTATAACTAACAGTATCAGCATCAATTTTGCCTTGCAATAATTCGCGTTGGTTCACTTCCGAAAAAAAATTGTTTTTCTTAAGAAAATTATATTTATTAAATTGATAATCAATTTCTTCTTTTGAAAACTCGCCTATGGGTTCAATATTTATGGTTGAAGTTTTTTTGTTATTTAACAAATCTTCAATATTTAACCCTTCCCTTTCTGAAGTGTAAAAAAACCTAATTATAGGATGAATATTTAATAAATAATTATATGTTTTATCAAATAAATATGAATTATTATTTTTAGTTTTAAAAAATATTGTGGATTCCATGTATGAATGATTAGTAACCAATTTAATTTTTATTATTAATTAAAATAACCAACTTTTCTCTTACTTATTAATGGCTATTTAATTAATTATTAACATATTAAGACTAAAATAAATTTAAAATTAAAAAAGCATGAGTACTAATATTATACTCATGCTTGTTTTTGTTGTTCAATTTTTATAATTAAAAACTTAGTTAACAATTCAAGTTTTTATTATTAAAATAAACATAAATTTATGGATTAAATTGAGATGAATATCCTCCCAGATAATTACGTACACATTGTAGTGGAGCACGTTTTCCACCATTTATAACACTTAACTCTTTTTTATTCAAACATTCCTGACTTAAAACATTTAACTTAATATTTTTTTTTTCATTTTTCATATTACCTCCTTATTTAATTGACCTTATAATTTATGGTAATTAGTACTTTTTAATGTTAGATAGTTAATATTTTAAGGATTAATGGTCATAGGCTTGTTTTGACATATAGATGCACGTCTACCACCTACCATATAAACTAATTCTTTTTTATTTAAACACTCCTGACTTAAAACATTTAACTTAATGATTCTTTTTTTGTCTTTTTTCATTTTTCCTCCTTTTTCAATATATTATTTTTAATAAAGAAAATTAATAATTAACTTGTATAAAGATATAATATTTTTTCCCTGAAATCAAATAATTTCAAAAATAAAAATATTTTACTTCATA
>CAZRCF010000351.1:0-2676 GCA_964598505.1 uncultured Lentimicrobiaceae bacterium
AATATGTAGTTTGAGGCGTTGCTATTACTGATAAAATTACAAACAGTAAAAATACGGAAACAAGAGAGAATTTCAATTCCGTGATTCTTTTAAGTTGAGTATGTATTGTTTTATTTATCAAGTTATTGATAATGCAATTATTATTTTAATAAATCAAGTATTCTTTCAAAATCTTTGTCAGAAATAAATGGAATAACGATATTACCTCGTCCTCTATTGTTTCGTTTTATTTCAATTTTTGAAGAAAAACGATGTCCAAGTAATTTTTTAGCAGAATGATAAGTTTCTGGTAAAGCATTTGCAGCTTTTTTAGGCTTTTTTTCTTCGGGATTATTGATAGCTCTAACCATATTTTCAACTTCTCTTACCGACAATGCTTTTTCTACAATTTGCTTGGTTATAAATAATTGTTGATCAGTATTATCCAATGTAATTAAAGCACGAGCATGTCCCATGCTAATTTTATCATCTTGAATATCTAATTGAACTTCGGCAGGGAGTTTTAATAAACGTAAGTAATTGGTAATAGTAGTACGGTTTTTACCAACTTTTTCGCTCATTTGTTCTTGCGTAAGTTTGCATTCTTCAATTAAAGCTTGATAGGAAAGAGCTATTTCTATAGCATTCAAATTTTCGCGTTGAATGTTTTCAACTAATGCCATTTCAAGCATTTGCGAATCGGTAGCAATGCGAATATAGGCAGGAATTTCTTCTAAGTTAGCCAATTTAGAAGCTCTTAATCTTCTTTCGCCCGAAATAAGTTGATATTTTTCGTGTCCAATTTTACGAACTGTAATAGGCTGAATAATACCCTGATGCTTAATGGAAGTTGAAAGCTCATTTAAGGCTTGTACTTCAAATTCGGTTCGTGGCTGAAATGGATTTGCTTCGATAGAATCAACTGATATACTTGCAATTGAACCAACAACAGTACTGGCATTATTATCATTTAAGTTAATATCTTCGCTTTCAGGAATAGCCAATAAGGCGCTGAGTCCTCTTCCAAGTGCTTGTTTTTTTGCGTTCATGCTAAAATTTATTATTTATCCTGTTGTTTTAAATTTTTTAAATCGTTTTTTTGTAACACTTCACGAGCAAGGTTTAAGTAATTAACAGAACCAGAGCAATTTGCATCGTGCATAATTATAGTTTCGCCAAAACTGGGTGCTTCGCTCAATTTTGTGTTTCTATATATTAAAGTATCAAAAACCATGTGCTGAAAGTGGGTTCTCACATCTTCAACTACTTGTTTGGCAAGCCTTAATCGCGAATCGTACATGGTTAATAAAATTCCTTCTATTTCCAACGTAGTGTTTAGTCGAGTTTGTACAATACGTATGGTATTCAACAACTTACCTAATCCTTCTAAGGCAAAATATTCGCATTGTACAGGTACAATTACTGAATCGGCAGCAGTAAGTGAATTAACAGTAATTAATCCTAATGATGGTGAGCAATCAATAATAATAAAGTCGTATTCATCCTTTATTTTGGCAATTACTTTTCGCATCATTTTTTCGCGATCTGGCAAATTAATCATCTCAATTTCAGCTCCAACCAAGTCGATATGAGAAGGTATTAGGTCAAGATTAGGTGTAGATGTTTTTAGCACAATATCATGAGGATCAATATCATCAATAATACATTCGTATATGCTGGTTTTGATAGTTTGTGGATCGTAGCCAACACCCGAAGTAGCATTCGACTGAGGATCAGCATCTATTAATAAGGTTTTTTTTTCAAGTACCGACAAAGCAGCACTTAAATTAATAGCTGATGTAGTTTTGCCTACTCCTCCTTTTTGATTTGCAATAGCAATTACTTTTCCCATTTTGTTTTTAGTCTGATAATGAAATGTTTATGTTTGAGTTGTTATAGCTTTTATATTTAAAAATAAGTTTACAAAAGTAAGATTAATAATTAAAAATATAAACAAAAAGTTTATAACAAAAAAGCCGTCCGTACGAACAGCTTTATTATCAATAAGTTGAATATGAGTTAATCTTTGCTTGTTTCTAAATTATCAAAGTCGAAATCTGAAAATTCAGCTTTGAAAGTTTCTTCGGGTTCTTCTGCTGGTTTTTCTCCTGTTTCAATAAAATGAGTAACGCCATTGAGTCCATTGATAAATTTTTCAAAATCTTCTTTATAGAGAAAAATTTTATGTTTTTCAAAGAAAAACTTACCTTGTTCATTGTCAAATCGTTTCTTACTTTCGGTAATAGTTAAGTATTGTTCTCCTGAACGGGTTTCCTTAACATCAAAAAAATAAGTTCTTTTGCCTGCTCTTACTGCTTTTGAGAAAATTTCTTCTCTCTCTTTATTATCAAACTCTTCCATTTTAACTATAAAATTTTACATAAAATTAATGTCGCAAATGTAGTAATAAATTTGAAATCCAACGTATTTTTAATTTATTTATTCAGTTTTTTTTGATTTTTTAAGACGTCAATGTTGCATCTAAAAAACATTTCATAAACCAATCCTATCATTCATTAAAAAAACAAGAGGTTATTATTTAACACCTTAAATAACAACCTCTTAAATATAATCAATCAACTAATACAAATTTGCTCATCTCTATTAAATTGAGACAAAGCCTATTATTTCAATTCCTCTTTCAACAAATAAGAATAAGCATCGCACATAGCTTTAACTAAATCGCTAAATACTTGT
>CAZRCF010000351.1:2686-3237 GCA_964598505.1 uncultured Lentimicrobiaceae bacterium
GTATTTTTAATTTATTTATTCTATTTTTTTTGATTTTTATAATAACGTAAAATTGGGATAAAACTGAGTTATAAAATACACTTCGAATAGAAATATTTCTTTAAATATTGTAGCTTTTTAATTTATATATAAAATTACTTGCTTTTAAATTGTTATTAATTATTTTTAAATTACTGATTTAAAATGGTTTATAAATAATATTGTTTGTGGATTAAAATTGTAATTTTAAAGAAGTCGGTATTGCTTAAATCTTTATTTTTGAAATGAATTTATAATAATTTACTGATAAATCTATTTGATGTCCATAAAATCAATATTAATCTTATTATTTACGTTTCTTTTTTTTCAAATAAGCTTTGCTCAAGAAAAAAATTACACACCTACATTACCTCAATTAGATTCAATTTTGAAAACAAATTGCAATCTGATGAAACAAATCAATATCAACGATATAGATATGTTGATGGTAAACGATTGTAAATTAAATGAAGTGGAAGCCACACTTGAATTGCTTAAATATGTGAATATTGCAAGTCAAATTGATTTTAAGA
>CAZRCF010000352.1:0-3231 GCA_964598505.1 uncultured Lentimicrobiaceae bacterium
ATCTTTTAATATGATACCATTAGCACCAACTGGTAATACAACACAAACATTTTGCTCAGGGGCAACAGTAGCAAATTTATTGGCTACAGGCACCGAGATAAAATGGTATCTAACTTTAAATGGAGATACTGCATTATTACCATCAGATGTATTAGTTAATGGTTCACATTATTATGCAACTCAAACTGTAAATGGTTGTGAAAGTTCTGCAAGATTAAATGTAAATGTATCATTAAATCCATCTCCATTAAAACCAATTGGAGACACATCACAAACATTTTGTTTGGGGGCAAAAGTATCTAATTTGTTAGCAACTGGCACATCAATTAAATGGTATTTATCATCTACAGGTGGAGTTCCATTATTAAGTACAGATGCCTTAATAAATAATACACATTATTATGCAACTCAAACAGTAGCAGGATGTGATAATTCTGTAAATCCAATTCCATCAGCACCAACAGGTAACACATCTCAAACATTTTGCTCAGGAGCAACTGTAGCAAACTTATCGGCTACTGGTGCAGCAATAAAATGGTATTCAGTATCAACTGGTGGAACTGAATTAGCTCCTACAATAAATTTAGTAAATACAAACCATTATTATGCAACACAAACAACAAATGGTTGTGAAAGCACAACAAGATTAAATGTAACTGCAATAGTTAATTATACTGATAGCCCAAATGCTTTAACAACTCAAAAATTTTGTATGGAAGCTAAAGTTTCTGATTTAGAAGTTACAGGAACAGCTATTAAATGGTATTCATCTATTGACGGCGACACTTTATTAATGCCAACAACTTCTTTGGTAAATGGCATGTATTATTATGCAACTCAAACAGTTAATGGTTGTGAAAGTCAGGGTAGAGCTTATGTGTTAGCTGTTATTAATACCATAATTCCATCAGCACCAACAGGCAATACTACACAAACATTTTGTTCAGGAGCAACAGTAGCAAATTTATTAGCTACAGGTACAGAAATAAAATGGTATAATACACCTATAGGAGATACTTTATTATTACCAACAGCAATACTTGTTGATGGAACCCATTATTATGCATCTCAAATAATAGATGGTTGCGAAAGTTCAGCAAGACTTGATGTAACTACAATAATAAATTCAATTTTAATTGTAAATCATACAGCAGGTTGGGGGGTAGCTCCTGTTACAAAAACTGTTTCTTATGGTTTGGTTAATACTAAACTTTTTGGAGGAAATAAATGTGCAATTACTCAAAATCTTGGTGCAGACGTGCAAGCTTCATCTGCAAATGATGATACTGAAACGGCAGCAGGTTGGTATTGGCAGTTTAGCCGTATACAAGGTTATAGATATGGAGGTACTCGTACACCTTCAACTACTTGGGGTAGTAGTATAAGTGAAAATAACAATTGGCTATCAACTAACGATCCATGTGAATATTTATTAGGTGCAAATTGGCGATTACCAACTAATACCGAATGGCAAAATGCAAAAAATGGTTGGATATACTTAAATAGTCCATACGAATCTGTGCTAAAATTACATGCAGCAGGTTATCTATCCGGTTATTCTGGTTTACTTGATTATCGTGGTCTTGAAGGAAAATATTGGAGTAGTACCCATAGTAACTCTACTAATGCAAGTTTTCTTGATATTTCTGGTAGTTCGAGTTCATTATATAGTGGTGCTAAGACTTATGGGTATTCTGTTAGATGTATTAAGGACTAATATTCTTTTTATATAAAAACGCAAAAGTTACCAGCAATAATATAAATGGTTGCTTTTACGTTTACAAGGAAGTTTATTTTCAAAACATCTATTTCAACTTATTATATCCAACGGTATTACAATAATATATTTGTTTGCATTGAGTGTATTAAAAAAATGTATATTTGCAAAGAAAAATAATTAATATTTATCCTTTTAAAATAATTGAAATGAAAAAACACATTATGATTCTCCCATTAATGATATTGGTATTTGTTTTAATTCTTACTAATAGTTGTAAGAAAAGTGATGATAACACACCATCACCACCACCAACAACACCAACACCAACATCAACAGTTCCTGTATTGACTACATCAAATTTAAATAATATTACTTCTACTACTGCAACTATTGGGGGACAGCTTACATCTAATGGAGGAGCTTCAATAACAGCAATAGGTTTTTGTTGGAATACAGCTCCATCACCAACAATTATAAACAATAAAACAATTGAAGGTACTGACATTTTTTTTTACAGTAATATAACAGGATTACAAGCAAATACTAAATATTATATTCGAGCTTATGCGACAAATTCTATCGGAACTGGTTATGGCAATGAATTATCTTTCCAAACTAAAATCGAAATAGGTGATAGCTATCAGGGAGGATTTGTAGCATATATTTTTAAACAAGGAGATCCTGGTTATAATATTAATGAAAAACATGGATTAATTGCTGCTCCTTTCGATCAAAGTGAATCTGCTGAGTGGGGATGTCATAGCTATGAAATTGGAGGTACTTTATTATCATTAGGAACAGGACAGGCAAATACTACAGCCATTGTAAATGGATGTAGTACAGCAGGAATTGCTGCTCGTATCTGTAATGATTTGGTCTTAAATGGATATAGCGACTGGTATTTGCCGAGCAAAAACGAATTGAATATACTTTATTGGAATGCAAATCAAATTGGAGGTTTTACAGGGTCTATTTATTGGAGTTCGAGTGAGCAAGATAGTTACTACCCATGGTGCCAGAATTTTGTTGGGGGTACCCAAAGTTGTAACATATATTTTAAAGATAACTCTGCTCATGTGCGTGCAATAAGGACTTTTTAACAATTTACTTTGCAAAAAGTATTTATGATGATTGAGAAAGAAAAAATATCAGAAATAATAAATAAAATTGCATTGGGATACAATCCTGATAAAATTATACTTTTTGGTTCGTATGCAACAGGAAATCCTAATGAAGATAGCGATTTGGATTTATTTGTAATAAAAGATACCGATTTGCCACGCCCATTACGAACAGTACAGGTTAGGAAAATGCTTTATGGTTCAATGATTCCTATTGATTTGATTGTTTACAATCCAAAAGAAATTGCAGCATCAAAAGATAATAAGCATAGCTTTGTATATGAAGTATTAAATACAGGAAAAACACTATATGAAAGAGCAGGTTGAAGAAATAAAACAATGGATAAAAAAGGTGACCAACAATTAAGAAAAAGCAAACTTAACTATTTT
>CAZRCF010000353.1:0-3222 GCA_964598505.1 uncultured Lentimicrobiaceae bacterium
TAAAACAAAATTCTTTTCTTTTTACATTTTTGACAAATAATTTCGCTTTTTTCAATTGAAGTATTGCAAAACCTACAAAAATTATTTATATCAATAATTTTTATTAATGTAGATATTGGTAATTTCAATTTCATCCAGTTTGAAAGTGTAGTTGAAACAATTTCCCCTTTACCGTTAATATATTCTATATCAACCCTGTCAGAATCTTTTCTTGCTGATTTCACAAAAGCATAAGCCATAAAAGGACTTCCTAAGATACCAACCATTATTAAACCAAATCCTAAAATATCTCTTTTATAACCTTGAATTATAACCCATGTAAAAAAATACAAATATACAATTGCGAAAACTATCAATAATAATATCACATATATTTGCAAACCACTTATAATTGAACTATCAAACATAAATATTTATTTTAAAAATACATAAAATCATTAAACTTTTTTTTAATGTTTCCACAAAATTTCTTCAGCATTGTTTTCTTTAGAAATAAAACGAGCCAAAACAAAAAGATAATCGGAAAGGCGATTTAAATATTTTAATACAAAATCGTCAATAGGGAATTCAGTAGAAGCGTAAAGAGTAACTCTTTCGGCTCTGCGACATACGCAGCGTGCAACATGACAATAAGATGAAGTCGGGTGACCACCAGGTAGAATGAAAGAAGTTAAAGTTGGTAACGACTTATTCATATTATCTATTTCGGTTTCTAAGAATGAAATATTGTTTTCTGTGATTAATGGTAAACTTTTATTTATATCCGATTTATGGTAGGTTGCAAGCATTGATTCGACTATAAAAAGTTGTTCTTCAATTGCAAGAAGAGAATTTTTTATAGAATCAATCTCTATTAAATCGCGAATTAACCCAATATATGAATTTAACTCATCAACAGTTCCGTAAGCCTCAATAAGTTTGTGATATTTTGGAACTCTTTTGCCCCCAATTAGATCGGTTTCACCTTTGTCGCCGGTTTTTGTATATATTTTTAACTCTTTTTTTATCATTTTTAAATTAATAAATTTTCAAATTCTAACTCCCCACTTCGTGCTTCTAACTTCCTATTTCTCCATTTTCTCTTTCACCGTGTACCATGCACCAGTTACCATTTACCATTACAATTCGCTAATTTCCTACTAATTCACGAACACGAATATAGTTTTTGTTTTGCAAATCATCTTCAACCTGACCATCTTTAAGTTTAATAATTCGGTGAGCATATTTAGCAATATCTTCTTCGTGAGTTACCAAAATAACTGTATTGCCTGCATTATGAATTTGTTCAAATAGTTCCATAATTTCAATTGATACTTTTGAATCGAGGTTTCCAGTTGGCTCATCGGCAAGAATAATTGATGGATTATTAACCAATGCACGAGCTATTGCAACACGTTGTCGTTGTCCTCCTGATAGTTCGTTTGGTTTATGAAGCATGCGGTCTTTTAAACCAACTTTTTCTAATACATCTTCTGCTCTTTCAAGCCGTTCAGCTTTATGAAAACCGGCATAAACTAAAGGCAACATAACGTTTTCTAATGAATTAAGTCGCGGAAGTAAATTAAATGTTTGAAAAACAAATCCAATTTCTTTATTTCTAATTTCAGCTAAACTATTATCATTTAATGAACTAACATCGTGCTTATTTAAAATATATTGACCACTTGTAGCGGTATCTAAGCAGCCAAGAATATTCATCATAGTAGTTTTACCGGAACCCGATTGACCCATTATTGCAATATATTCATTGCGAAAAAGTTCTAAACTAACAGAATTTAAAGCTTTTACAACTTCCGAACCCATGTAGTAATATCTTTTAATCTCTTTTAGAGTAATAAGTACTTCACTCATATTTTTTATTTTTTAATCTTTACAGAACAATCATCAAAAATAATAAAAGTATTTTAGTTATTGTTAGTTTATAATAATAAAGTTATTATAATTCGTTGTATGGATACTATTATAATGCAAAAGTTATGTTTTTCGGGATTAAAATATCATTGTTATTGTTCAAAAAAAACTATTTAATATTACATAAAAAATTATTTTTTAAATTTGCATAAAAATATTAAATCTAAACGGTTTGATTATTAGCCTATAAAGTTGTAGATAAACATTTTAAAAATGAACGTATGAACATTAAATTTCAGTCATCAGTAATATTTACAAAAGATTTTGGTAAGATGAAAGATTTTTATCAAAATATAATGAAGCAAGAAATTGAATTTGATTTTGGAAACTGTATTGGTTTCAAATGCGGCTTGTCAATTTGGAGTCTTCAGCCCGAATATACAATTACAAAAAATTTAGGCTATAGTTTTAATGATAATGGAAATAAAAATCTTGAATTGTGTTTTGAAACAGATGATTTTGAAAATATTATTGCTGATTTTGAAAAGATTGAGATAAAATATCTTCACAATGTTATCGAGGAAAAATGGGGTCAAAGAACTATTCGTTTCTTCGATCCTGAAGATAATTTATTAGAAATAGGGGAGACCATATTTTGTTTTGTAAAACGCTTTTATAATATGGGAATGACTTATGAAGAAATTGCGAACCGCACTTCAGTTCCTATAGAACACATTGAGAAATTGCTTAATAGCTAATACAATATGATAGATTCACAAAGAAAAAAAGTAAGTATTAGAGCTTTAAAAATAGATGACGCTCCTCGTATGGCTGAGCTTGCTAACAATAAAAAAATTAGTATAAATCTTCGTGATGCTTTCCCATATCCATACACAATCAATGATGCCGAGAGTTTTATTAATCTGTGTGTAAATCAAAATCCTACAACAATTTTTGCTATTGAATATAATGGTTTATATGTCGGAAATATTGCATTAATAAAAGGAACAGATGTATATAGTAAAAGTGCAGAAATTGGTTATTTTATTGGTGAACCATATTGGAATAAAGGTATTGTAACACAAGCAGTAAATTTGATTACTGATTTTGGCTTTAAATCGCTTGGTATTGTACGAATTTATACGGGAGTATTTGAATATAATATACCATCGCAACGAGTATTAGAGAAATGCGGTTTTATTAAAGAAGCTATATTTAAAAACGCTATTTTTAAAAATGGCAAACTATTTAACGAAGTTAGATATGCCAAGTGTATTGATGATTATATACATTAAAAATGCTGGAATACATATTTTAAGTGCGAATCAATAAATAAAACTACTTCCACCAAAGAATTCACGCAGGATTGAT
>CAZRCF010000354.1:0-3220 GCA_964598505.1 uncultured Lentimicrobiaceae bacterium
CTTTTTACTTTCTTCCTCTACTTCGGCACTAAATTAATAAAAGGCACCATCATCTCTTCCATTGATATACCACCGTGTTGAAATGTATCTTTATAATAATTTACATAATAATTGTAATTGTTTGGATATGCAAAAAAATCATTATTTCGAGCAAAGACAAACGATGATGAGACATTAATTTTAGGTAAAAATATTGATTCTGGATTTCGTACTTCAAAAACATCCTTAGCATTAACCTCAATACTTTTGCCAACTTTATATCTTAAATTTGTATTAGTTGATTTGTCGCCAATAATTTTTACAGGATTTTGCACTCTAACCGAGCCGTGGTCGGCGGTAATAAAAAGTGGAATTTTTTTATCGGCAAGCACTTTTATCAATTCAAACAATGGCGAATGCTCAAACCAAGAAGCAGTAACTGAGCGGTATGCAGCTTCATCGGAAGCTAATTCGCGGATTAAATCAACATCAGTGCGTGCGTGCGAAAGCATATCTACAAAATTATAAATAACTACATTTAAAGGATTTCTAATATGTTGATGAATAGTGTCGGTAATTTTTTTACCAAAATCGGCATTTAATACTTTGGCATAGTGATGTTTATAGTTTAAACCATAACGTTTCATATATTCTGTAAGCAATTCACTTTCAAAATCATTTTTATTTCCCTCTTCATTTTCATTTTTCCAATATTGAGGATATTTTTTTTCAATTACCGAAGGCATTAAGCCTGCAAAAAGAGCATTTCGAGCATATTGAGTAACCGAAGGTAAAATACTGCAACAAATATCTTCAGAAGCTATATTGTAATATTGTCTAAAGAATGGCTCTAACATTCGCCATTGGTCGAAACGCAAATTATCAATTACTATTAAAAATGTACATTTATTATCTTTTAAAGTGGGGAAAACTCTATCTTTAAGAGCTGTGTGAGACATTAATGGCATATCATTGTTTTCAATTTTAAGCCATTCGGGATAATTTTTAATTATAAATTTTGAAAACTGCAAATTTGCCTCATGTTTTTGCTGAATTAAAATATCGGAAATACCCTCATCAGAAGCTTTTTCTAATTTCATTTCCCACGTAACGAGTTTTTTGTAAATATTTTCCCAGTCGTTAAAATTTCGAGCATCCATTATTTCTAAATTCAACTCACGAAATTCGCGCTGATAAACCTGAGTAGTTCGTTTACTTATTAAATCTTCGTTTTCAATAATTTTTTTAATACTAAGCCATATTTGATTTGGATTAACAGGTTTTATTAAATAATCGGTAATATTTGACCCCAAAGCATTGTCCATAATATGCTCTTCTTCGCTTTTTGTAATCATTACAACGGGAAGAAATGTGTTAATTTTTTTAATCTCAGTTAAAGTCTCTAATCCCGACATGCCAGGCATGTTTTCATCTAAAAAAACTATTTCCGGCTCTTCTTTTTTAATAATTTCTAACGCTTCGTTTCCATTATTACTTGTTAATACAACTATTCCTTTAAGTTGCAAAAACATAATATGTGGTTTTAGCAAATCAATTTCATCATCTACCCAAAGTACTTTCGTGTTTTTCATTAAAATAAATTTTATAAGCAAGATTAATTAATACTATAATATTTTTGGTATCTTTGCTTTTACAGGACTTCTAAAAACTGCTTTTTCATCGTTGAACTACAATTTTAAAATCCTCATTTACTTCAGTAAACTGCGGTTTTAAAATTTTGTTCGCCTCAAAAAATCAAATTTTTAGAAATCCTCGTTAATGTTTTGTTTACTTTTTTATAAAAAATAATACAAATATAACAAAAAAACCTAAATTTTGAATCTAAATAAATCATTTATTAATATTCAGAGAAAATGAATTCCGATTTATTGAAAACAAAAACTAATAAACGTAAAATTATAAACGACCCAGTTTATGGTTTTATTACAATTTCCGATGATTTAATTTTCGATTTAATTGAACACCCTTATTTTCAGCGACTTCGTCGAATTAAACAACTTGGCTTAACAAGTTTAGTTTATCCGGGTGCATTGCATACACGCTTTCAGCATGCTATGGGAGCTATGCACTTAGTTATGCAAGCAATTGAAGTACTTCGTAATAAAGGGATTGATATTTCGGCACAAGAAGAACAAGCTACAATTATTGCAATTTTGCTTCACGATATTGGTCATGGTCCGTTTTCGCATGCGCTTGAAAACTGCATTGTTTTTAATATGAACCATGAAGATTTAACCGAACTTTTTATTTCAAAACTAAATGAAATTTTTAAAAATAAATTACAATTAGCTATCGAAATATTTAAAAACACATACTCAAAGCATTTTTTGCATCAATTAGTTTCCAGTCAACTTGATGCAGATAGATTAGATTATTTGAGCCGAGATAGCTTTTTTACAGGTGTTTCCGAAGGAATTATTGGCACAGAACGAATTATAAAAATGCTTAATGTTTCCGATGATAATCTGGTGGTTGATATTAAAGGGATTTATTCAATCGAAAAATTTTTAATATCTCGCCGACTAATGTATTGGCAAGTATATCTTCATAAAACGGTTGTTGGAGCTGAACAGCTATTGATTAAAATTCTTAAAAGAGCCGAATATTTAGCAAAAAACAGTGAGTCATTATTTGCAACTCCATCATTAAAAATGTTTTTAGAAAATTCGTTTACTAAAAACAATTTTTTGCAAAACCCTGCTTTACTCGAAAATTTTGCCCAATTAGATGATGATGACATAATGACCTCAATAAAAATTTGGCAACAAAACCCCGACAAAGTTTTATCAATGCTTTCTAATCAATTAGTTAACAGAAAATTATTTCATGTTGAATTATCTTCAATACCTATAAATGCTGAAAAAATTGAAAAATTAAAAGATGAATTTGCTGAGAGATTAAATCTGTCGAAAACAGAAATTGATTATTTTGTTTTTCACGGACAAATTTCAAATAGTGCATATTCAAACCAAAACGAACATATAAATGTGTTGTTTAAAGATGGAAGTTGCAAGGATATTGCTGAAGCATCCGACCAATTAAACTCAAATAATTTTTCAAATATTGTTACAAAATATTTTATCTGTTTTCCGAAAGAAAAATTGTAAGTATTTACCTGATAATAAGATTTGTAAGCATGCTTAACCAATAGTTGCTAAAAATATTTTACCTATTAATAACAAAAACTACAGATAAAAATGCTTAAACTTGCAAATTATTT
>CAZRCF010000355.1:0-3219 GCA_964598505.1 uncultured Lentimicrobiaceae bacterium
ATATTATTTTTGCAAAGGTAAAATTTTTTTCGGTTTATATAAATGATATTAAAAACCTTTTAAAAATGGAGCGTAAAAACAATAACTTATTACAATATATTCCACCGGTTTTTATTAAACTAAAAAAAACCTTTAGCAAGTACGGTTGGAAAGGTAATTATAAAAACTGGGCTGAAGCTAAAGCTAAAACTTCTGGATACGATGGTGCTGTTATATTAGAAAAATGTAAAAATGCTCAAAAACTTGTTATTAGGGGCGATGTAGCTTTCGAGCGTGATTCGGTTACTTTTAGCAAAATGGAATATAATTGGCAATTAGTTTCATTGTTATTATATTGCACTTCAAAACAAAATGGCAAACTTAATGTTTTAGATTTTGGCGGTTCGCTTGGCAGCACTTATTACCAATATAAACATTTGTTTTCGGGGCTTAATGAGTGTTTGTGGAGTATTGTTGAACAATCAAATTTTGTTAATTGTGGTAAAGAAGATTTTCAAAATGAAATATTAAAGTTTTACAATAATACTAAAGAGTGCATTGATGATAGAAATCCGGATATTTTGTTAATATCCAATTGTTTGCAATATATTGAAAATGCCGAAGAGCTATTAACAGAATTGTTATCTTTTAATTTTCAATATATAATTCTCGATTTAATTGCGTTATCAAAATTAAATAAAGATATTATTACTGTACAGAAAGTTAATCCAATAATCTATAATGCATCATATCCTTGTCAATTTTTTGACGAAAAAAAAATTATAAATATTTTTGAACATAAATATAAAATAGTATTTGATTATAATTACGACAATATTACTTATAACGACAATCTGTTTTATAAAGGATTTTTGTTTGAAAAAAATAAAAAAATCTATGTATAATTTTTGCACACTTTTCGATTCAAATTATTTGGCTAAAGGACTGGCAATGTATCTTTCGCTGAAAGAGCAATGCGATAATTTTCATTTATATATATTCCCTTTTGATGATTTATCGCACAATATTTTAAAAAAATTAGAATTACAAAATGTTACAATAATTTCTCTTGCTGAGTTTGAAGATAAAGACTTATTACGAGTTAAAAAAGAAAGAACAAAAGCTGAATATTGTTGGACATCATCATCTTCAACAATTTTATATTGCATAAATAATTTTAAATTAGATAACTGCACTTATATTGATGCCGATTTGTATTTTTACTCATCGCCGAAACCTATTTTTGATGAAATTAATGATAAATCGGTATTAATAACTAGTCACCGATATACTCCAAAATACGACAGATCAAAACGATTTGGCAAATATTGTGTTCAGTTTGTGTATTTTAAAAACGATGAGTTTGGCTTAAAAGCTCTTAATTGGTGGCGAAATGCTTGTATTGAGTGGTGTTATAACAGAGTTGAAGATGAAAAATTTGGCGACCAAAAATATTTAGACGATTGGACTACTCGTTTTGAAAACACCCTTGAATTAAAACATTTGGGCGGTGGTGTTGCTCCTTGGAATGTGCAACAGTATAAATTCAAAAAAACAGAAAATGCAATTATTGGTACAGAAATAATATCTAATAATAATTTTGATTTAATATTCTATCATTTTCACTATCTTCGCTTTTTGAAAAACGAAAGAATTGATTTCGGCTCATATAAACTTACCGGAAATCAAATAGATTTAATTTATCGACCCTATTTGAAAGCACTTAAAAATGCTGAATTAATGATTTCGAAAATTCATAAAGTGGAATATCCTCAAGGAATTGCAGCAGAAATTCCTTGTTGGAAAAAAGTAACAAGATGGATAAAATTTGGATTTAAAAACAGTATAAATATATATAAAACTAACGAATTTTGGCAAGAATAATTGAATTAAAAACATTTAGCGATTCAAGAGGCGATTTAACAGTAATTGAAAAATTACTGCCTTTTGAAATAAAACGAATTTATTATATTTATAATGTTAAAGAATTGGATATTGTTAGGGCAGGGCATCGACATAAAAAAACAATTCAAGCATTAATTAGTGTTAGTGGTTCGTGTGAAGTTTTTTGTGATAATTCAGTAGATACTGAAACATTTATTTTAAACAATCCTAGTAAATGTTTGTTGCTAAACCCTGAAGACTGGCATACAATGACCAATTTTACCGAAAATTGTGTTTTGCTTGTATTAGCATCAGAATATTACGATATTAATGATTATATAGATACTCCATACCGATGATAGAATACGAAAATTTAGGAAAACTAAACCAATCTTTTTTTGATGAATATAAAAAAACTTTTGAGCAAACTCTCGAAAGCGGTTGGTATATTTTAGGAAAAAATGTAGAATCGTTTGAGCAAAACTTTGCTGATTATTGTGGAAATAAATATTGCAAAGGTGTTGCCTCTGGTTTAGATGCATTAATAATTGCTTTAAAAGTTTTCGATTTTCCAAAGGATTCGGAAGTTATAGTGCCTTCAAATACTTATATTGCTACTATTTTGGCAATAATCCATTGTAATTTGAAACCGGTTTTGGTAGAACCAAATATTAGAACTTACAATATTGATGCTTCAAAAATTGAAGAGAAAATAAGTAAAAAAACAGTTGCTATTTTACCGGTTCATCTGTACGGAAAAGTATGTGAAATGGATAAAATAAATGATATTGCAAAAAAATACAACTTAAAAGTAATTGAAGATTGTGCTCAATCGCACGGAGCAATGTTTAAAAATCAAAAAGCAGGAACTTTTGGCGATTTTGGTGCATTTAGTTTTTACCCTACAAAAAATCTTGGAGCCTTAGGCGATGCCGGTTCTATTAATTGCAACGATGTTGATTTAATTTCAAAAGTTACAGTTCTTCGTAATTATGGTTCTAACATAAGATATTATAATGAAGTAGTTGGCTATAATTCACGCTTAGATGAGGTTCAGGCTACTTTTTTAAATGTAAAACTAAAAAGTCTGGATAAAATAAATGCACATAAACGAATGTTGGCAAAAATATATCTTGAAAATTTAAAATCCGATTTTATAAAACCTATTGTTGATAATGATTATTTTGATGTTTATCATATTTTTAATATTCGTCACCCTAAAAGAGATAAATTAAAAGAATATTTATTAAAAAATGATATTAAAACAGATATTCATTATCCGGTTGCACCTCATCGGCAAAAAGCAATGCAGGGAATTATTGATGGGGAATATCCAATATCAGAAGAAATTCATTC
>CAZRCF010000356.1:0-3217 GCA_964598505.1 uncultured Lentimicrobiaceae bacterium
GTAGCATCTAACAAATCTGTTGGCAAAAAAATACCGTTTGGGGAAAAAGCACTTGAAGTAGAATCGATAGAAACTGCTTTAAACAAAAAACCAGATATTGCAATATTCTCAGCAGGCTCAAAATTATCAAAAGAGTGGGCTCAAAAATTTGCTAATAATGGAACTTGGGTTATCGATAACTCTTCGGCATGGCGAATGTATGATGATGTTCCGCTTGTAGTGCCTGAAATTAACACAGATACAATTAATGCAGACACAAAAATTATTGCAAATCCGAACTGTTCAACAATTCAAATGGTAATGGCTTTAGCACCTTTGCACGAAAAATATAAAATCAAACGATTGGTTGTATCTACATATCAATCGGTTACAGGCACTGGAGTAAAAGCAGTTAATCAACTCGAAAACGAACGAAATGGAAAAACCGGTGAAATGGCATATAACCATCCTATCGATTTGAATGTAATTCCACATGGAGGTGAATTTTTAGATAATGGATATACTACTGAAGAAGAAAAATTAGTAGATGAAACCAGAAAAATTTTGAGAGACAATTCATTGCAAATTACAGCTACTGTAATTAGAGTACCTGTATATGGCGGACATTCCGAATCGGTTAATATAGAATTTTATAACGAATTTGAAATATCAGATGTAGTTAATTTATTATCAAATTATAAAGGAATTATCGTAAAAGATGATATTTTAAAAAATGATTATCCAATGCCGTTATTTGCACAAGGCAAAAATGAAGTTTTTGTTGGACGAATTCGTCGCGATTTTTCACAACCCAATTCATTAAATATGTGGATTGTAGCCGATAACTTACGAAAAGGTGCAGCCACCAATGCAGTTCAAATTGCTGAATATTTAATTAAAGAAAAGTTTGTTTAGTAGTTATTAATAAACTTAAAATGAATTCTAAGGATAATATTATATATCACGATAGTGCCATTAAGCACGTAAGTGGTAAATCAGTTTACATCAACGATATAGATGCAGCATCGGGTATGCTTCACGGAAAAGTTGTTTATAGCCCTTATGCCCATGCTCGAATTCTTTCTTTTAATCTCGAAAAAGCACAACAAGTAAAAGGTGTACATGCAATATTGAGTTACAAAGACATTCCCGGAGAAAATCAAATGGGACCAGTTTTTCACGATGAACCTTGTTTAGCTGAAAATATAGTAACCTTTATCGGTCAGGCTGTTTTTTTAATTGCTGCCGAGAGTAAAGAAATTGCTGCAAAAGCTGAAAAATTAATTGAAATTGAATACGAACCACTCACACCAATAACTACTATTGAAGAAGCTATTGCTATGAATCAATTATTATCGGTTCCTCGTATTATAAATCGTGGAGATGCCGATTTTGCAATGCTAAAAGCTAAACATAAAATAAAAGGAACTTTAAAAACCGGAGCACAGGAACATTGGTATCTCGAAACACAAACCAGCTTATGTATTCCCGATGAATTAAACGAAATGATGGTTTACAGTTCAACGCAAAACCCCAATGAAACTCAAGCCATTGTAACCGAAGTATTAGGTATTCCTCGCAACGATGTAGTTGTTGAAATTAGAAGAATGGGAGGAGCTTTTGGAGGTAAAGAAACTCAAGCGAATCATACTGCTGCTTGGGCTGCATTATTAGCAAATCATACTAAACGTCCAGTTAAAATTCATCTTTTTCGCGATGACGACCAAGTGATGACCGGCAAACGACACCGTTTTATTTCCGACTATGAAATTGGGTTCGACGATGAAGGTATGATAACAGCATACAAAGTGCTTTTAAATGCTGATGCAGGAGCTACTGCCGACCTTTCGATGGCTATATTAGAAAGAGCCGTTTTGCATGCCGATGGAAGCTATTTTATTCCAAACATTTCTGTAATTGGAAAAGCATGGTTAACAAATTTACCTTCAAATTGTGCTTTTCGCGGATTTGGAGGACCTCAAGGTATTGCTGTAATTGAAAATGCCATTGACAGAATTGCAAGATTTTTGAAAAAAGATGCAACAGAAATAAGATTAAAAAACTTTTACGGAATAACCGACAGAAATATTACACATTACGATGAAGAAATTGAAAACAATCGCTTATTTACTATATATGAGCAAATTATAAAATCGTCCGATTATCATCAAAGAAGAAAAGAGGTTGATGATTTTAATTCAAAAAACGAATTTTACAAAAAAGGGATAGCATTAACACCTGTAAAATTTGGTATTTCGTTTACAACTGCATTTTTAAATCAAGCCGGAGCATTGGTTAATATTTATCAAGATGGAACAGTTCTTGTAAATCATGGTGGTACCGAAATGGGACAAGGGTTACATACTAAAATGCAACAAATTGCTGCCTTAGAACTCGGCATTTCGCCTGAATATATTAAGGTAAATGCAACAAATACATCAAAAGTTCCAAATGCTTCTGCAACTGCTGCTTCATCGGGTAGCGATATGAATGGAATGGCTGTTAAAAATGCTGTTGATAATATTAAAATACGCTTAGCAGAAGTTGCTTGCGATGAATTTAATAAAAACCAACATCAAAAGCCAAGTATAATTGAAGATATTATTTTTGAAAATAATTTAGTTTTTGATAAATTACATCCCGAACGCAAATTGGCGTTTAAAGAGTTAGTTTTAATGTCATATTTTCAACAAAAAAGCCTTAGTTCAACCGGATATTACAAAACACCAAATATTTTTTTCGATAGAGAAACCGGCAAAGGGCACCCATTTCACTATTATGCTTTTGGAATATCTGTTTCGGAAGTCAAACTTGATATTTTAACCGGACATCACGAAATATTACGTACTGATATTTTACATGATACTGGAAAATCAATTAATGAAGGTATTGACATTGGTCAAGTTGAAGGCGGCTTTATTCAAGGAGTTGGCTGGTGTACAACCGAAGATATTAAGTGGGATTTAAACGGGAAATTGTTAAACCATTCTCCCGATACATATAAAATACCAACCGTTCAGGATATTCCTAAAGATTTCAGAACTGCATTATTAAAAGATGTGCCAAATTATAATACTATTCGTCAAAGTAAAGCCGTTGGCGAACCACCTTTAATGCTTGCATTTTCGGTTTGGTTGGCAATAAAAGATGCTATTTCGGCTGTTGGAAATCACGAAAATGAACCAGAATTTTCGTTGCCAGCAACAAATGAAGTTATTTTGAAATCTATTGAAAAAAT
>CAZRCF010000357.1:0-3216 GCA_964598505.1 uncultured Lentimicrobiaceae bacterium
AAAATTGAGATAAGAAATAATATTTATTCTCTTCGTATTGATCGGCTTTAAAATTAAATTTGCTTGTTTGAGCTCCACCGGAAACTGTTATATTTTGCGATTCTCCTTTTTGTTCAGAAAATACAGTAGTTATAGTTGTGTGCCCAAATTGCAACTGTGTTTTTATTCCAAATAAACTCTGACTACCCTGAATTAAAGTTGAGTTAAGAGGCAATGTAACGTCGCCGGCTTCAATAAGTTTAACTATATCGTCTTCTTTTCCTTCGTATTTTAATTTAAGTTTATTTTCAAAATCGAATGTGGCTTCGGTGTTATAATTCATTTTAAATTCAATTTTATCACCAATTTTTGCCAACACGCTCATTTGAATTTTCTCATCAAAATTAAAATTTGTTGTACTTCTTTGTTTTATATCTAAGGCTGGGTCATCGCGCCGATTGTGAATTACACCAAATATTAATTCAGCCGAACCCGAAGGGCGAATATCAATAACATTACTACCAAAAATACTTTCAAATATTTTTCCCTTAATTTTTAACTGTGGAATTAATCCTCCACTACTTCCTTGGCTTGAAGTGCGTGCTCTTTCACGCCAGTATTGTTGTAATCCTTTGTTTATGTCATATTCTCCATATTCTTGAATAGTTAACACGTCGGGTGCGCCATTATTTAATGTACCTATCTTTGGCTGAAAAATATATTCATTTGTTAAAGGGTCATATATAATTTCGGTATTAATATTTGAAGGATCTTTTAAATATAATGGATTATTCGCTTGTCCGTTACCGGTTTGAGGAATAGGGTAAACTAACCCTGTATCAGGTGGATTTATAGGGCTTTCAATTCTTTTAAAAAAAGGTTTACTAATTATACTTTCATTTATATAGCTAAATGCTGACAAAGAAATTACAGAAATTACAGCTAAAACAAAAAAATATTTTATAATTCTTTCCAAGTTTTTAATAGTTTAATTTGTTTAATTACAGTATTTTAAGAGCTCTTTTAATAAGTTCTTCAATTGATAGTTCGCTACCATCAATTTTAATAATTTTATTTAATGCAACATCGGCAGCTGTGCGAACAAAACCCAACGATATTAAAGCAAATAACGCTTCATCTTTATTTGTATTGTGTGCAACAGAAAATTTATCGAAATTTGTTACATCTTTATCTACTTTATCTTTTAAATCGATAACAACTCTTTGTGCAGTTTTTAATCCAATACCTTTTATTGATTGTAATAATTTGCTATTGTCGTTTATTATTGCCAAAGTTAATTCTTCACAACTCATTGCAGAGAGCATCATTCGAGCTGTATTTGTTCCAATTCCACTTACACTAATTAAATGACGGAAAAGTGTTCGTTCTTTTTCTTTTGCAAAACCATATAGCAGATGAGCATCTTCGCGAATAGATAAATGTGTAAATAGTTTACAATTTTCGCCTAAATTGCCAATTGCACTATAAGTTTGAAGTGAAATATGAATCATATATCCAACACCACTACATTCAATTACTGCATAAGCTGGGTTTTTTTCAACCAATTTTCCATTTATAAAAGCTATCATTATAATATTTTTTTAAATTTCTAATGTTAATAATTTAATGTTTCATTGCATTAATTGCCCATTCCATAGCATTATCTATCATCTTTTGTGGTGGTTTTTTTATAAAACCTGTATCAATTAAATTTTGAGTCATATTGCGTGAATTTTCAATATCATTTTTTGCAATATTATATGCTTCTTCATAAGAAATTGTTATCCGTGCAACACCATCGGCAATAGCCTGCATAGCAACTTCAGCTGCTTCAATAGCAAATACATCGGGTTCGTCCATTTTAGGAACAATGTTTTCAGGATTAATACCTCTTTTTTCGGCATAATTTGCTAACGAATGAGCTGCTGCAATTGCCATATTATCGGTAATTTTTGATGCTCTAACCATTAAAGCCCCTTTTAATATTCCCGGAAATCCAATTGAATTGTTTACTTGATTAGGAAAATCGCCTCTACCGGTAGCTACAATATATGCACCTGCAGCTTTTGCAACGTGTGGATAAATTTCAGGTATTGGGTTTGCGCAAGTAAAAACTATAGGTTTATTGTTCATTAGTTTTATCCATTCAGGTTTAATAGTATCCGGACCTGGTGCAGATAGAGCTATTAATACATCTGCTTTATCAAATGCTTCTTCAATATTAATTACACATTTTGAATTTGTATTTTTACACAAATCCCATATTGGATAATATCTATTATCTGTTTTATAATCAATTCTATTTTTATGTAAAGAACCTTTAGAATCAAAAATTATAATATTTGAAGGGTTAGCTCCCTCTAATATTAAAAGTCTTGCTATTGTAGAGTTAGCTGCACCGGCACCAAAAAGTACAATTTTAATCGAATTTATTGATTTTTGAACTAATTTAAGTGAGTTAATAATTCCTGCTAAAGTAACGCATGCAGTACCTTGAGCATCATCATGCCAAACAGGAATATTACAATCTTCTCTCAAAACATCTAATACTTTATAACAATTTGGTTGCGAAATATCTTCTAAATTAACAGCTCCAAAGCTATGTTGAGCCATTTTAACAAAATCTATTATTTTTTGAGGATTATTTTCACCTGTTTCATCTTTGCTATCAATACATAAAGCAACAGCATCAACTCCACCTAAATATTTCATTAAATATGCTTTACCTTCCATTACACCTAAGCCGCCTGAAGGAGTGCAATCGCCATCACCCAAAACACGTGTTGAATCGCTAACTACAGCAACCAAATTGCTTCTATTACTTAACGAAAACGATTCGTCATTATTATCGCGAATTGAAGTTGAAACCTCCGAAACACCCGGTGTGTACCAAACATTAAACCAATTAAACCCTATAACTGGAGCTTTTGGTATGGTTTGGATTTTCCCTTGATAAAATTTATGAGCATTATATGAAAGTTTTTTTAAAAATAAAGTTTTGCATTTTGCCTTTTCATCTTCTGTAAAATGATCGGGAAATGCTTCATTCAAATTATCTAAAGTAAGGGATACTTGCTTCATTTACTACTACAATATTTAATTGGTAAAGTTACATAGATTTTTTGAAATAGAATATTTTTGGAAAAAAATTATTTAACAACCTGAAATTCAATAATATTTCGATAATAATAAATAGAAACAGCACAACAATTAAACTGATATTAGTCGTAAGTCGAT
>CAZRCF010000358.1:0-3199 GCA_964598505.1 uncultured Lentimicrobiaceae bacterium
TTGCAAATTAACACAGTTCTTGCTGAACGCAGTGAAGCATCTCTATTTTGTCATACAGAACAAAGTAAATGAGATTCTTCGCTAAGGCTCAGAATGACAAAATCCTCACTATCTCTCGGAATAACAAAGCAAGCTATTCAGCAAACAAGTACATTAAAGAGTTTTCTTGCAAGAACTAATTAGGTTTGATAAATATATAATTTTTTCTGGTTTTTTGGATATTAATCAAGTTTATATTATTGAGCTAAGTTGAATACATATTGTAACATTTATAATATCAATAAATTAAAAAAAATTGCAAGCAAAAATTAATTTTATTACTAATTCTAATTGCTTTTTTGTTATTTATTTACTAATTTTACTTCAATTTAGCATTTATCTAATTTTTCATCTTGCAATTTATTTAATATGAATACATTAAAAATAATTAAAGGAATAATTTTAATCATTATTTCAGTTTCAATAAAAGCACAAGACAACCAATATCTTTTTGTTGGATACGATTTTAATACTATAAAAAATACTGATGCAATAACATTATTAGTAAACGATTTTAATGCTCACAATAGAGATATTCACTTACAAGTTACTGATGAATTGAAAACACCTGGAATTGTCAACGGATTTTTATTTGGTATGAAATTTAATAGTAAAAAATTAAATGCTGGGTTTGAAATACATTTACAAAGAGCTTCAAGTTCTGCAAGTGGCTACGATAGTATTGGTGTTAATGAGTATTATCGCAGAATTAAGGTATCGCACCCAGGAATATCAATGTTTTATGGTTATAATATAATAAACGCCAAAAAATTCAGAATAAGCCCTACATTGGCACTTAATATTGAAAAATTTAAAGTTTATCATAGAGCTTCAAAAATTTTGTCATATAGAGATTGGGATCAATCTGTAGATAAATTTTTTATGTCGGCAACTTTACGTTTTCCTTTATCGTTTGGTGGCGCAAAATTTAATTTCGATATAGTTCCATATTATACATTACCTTTTTGGCAAGTTAATGTAAAGGATTTAAACGGAAAACTAAATTTGGGTTACGAAAAAACTTATACCGATAGCCAAATGGAATTAGATGCATCAAATTACGGAGTGATGTTTACCTTTAATTTTAAAATGAATAAATAATAAAAATCATGAAAAATTCAATTAAAACATTTATTGCTTTCCTATTATTTACTATGTTTTTTTGCTCAAGTGCGAAAAGTCAACTGTATATACATTTAGGCTATAACGCAGGATTTCCAACAGGTTTGAAAAACTTAAACTATGTAATTGATAGGTATAACCAAAATAGGAACTATCTTACTACTAATATGAAACATATTAATTATCTTGATGGTTTTACTATGTCGTTGGGAGCTGCCGCCGAACCAATGTTTTTTGGTTTTGGCTACACTTATGGTGTTCAAAGAATATTTGCTGAATTTAAAGATAAAAATGGAGATATGTATAAGCGTGATGTTAAAGTAAGTAATGTAGTTTTCGATATGGATTTTGGTATAGCAGCTATTGATAAAAGTAAAGGTTCAATATTTTTTGGCGGTTCAATGGCTATAGGTAGCTTTACAGTAAAATCACGTATTGATTTAAAGAGTGAGGTTGACGACCAAGATTGGGAAAAAATAAATCTTCTTGAAAGTTTGGTATTTACAGGTGGTGTTTTTATAAAAATAGTTTTCTCAAATCCGGGAATATATATTCAGCCTTATTACCAATTTACACCGGGTGATATTTTTAAAAACGATATGACTATCGTAAATGAGGCGTTAAATAATACTATGTCTATAAACGACCCATCACCTTTGAATATAAGCAATAGTTCGGTTGGTATTAAAGTGGGGTTTTCGATAAGTGGATAGTTTTATATAAGTAAAAACTATATTAAATTTTGATAAAATAAAATCTTAAAAAACAATTATTATGGAAAACAATGAAATTAACACAGAATGTTGCCCAAAATTTGAACCAGCGCTTTGGGACGAAAAAGAATTTGAATGGAAAGGTAAAAAGTTTATTAAAGACCATGTTTGCACACTTTTTTATATTCCGTTAAATTTTGGCAGTGTTATGAAAAGATTAGATAAAAAAACAAGAGATGCAAATGTAAATGTTCCCGATTATCTACGCCTGTCTGACCATACCTCGAAATGGAATATGGATTTATATTTAGCTGTGGATAATGATTTACTTGATGCAAAAATGGTTACAATAAGTGGTAAATTTATTAGCAAAGTTTATGAAGGAAATTTTAAAGATACCGAAAAATGGTATGCCGATTTTAAAGAATACGCTAAAACTAAAAATTACGAAATTACAAAATGGTATATGTGGTACACAACATGTCCTAAATGTGCCAAAAAATATGGTAAAAATTATGTTGTAATTATTGGTAAGATTGATTAGGCTAAGAAATATGTTGTTTTAAAGAAAAAAAGTATATAACTAAAAAATTATAACAACATGAAACGATTTGGAACTTTAATTTTATGTTTTACATTAACTGTAAGCGCATTATTTGCTCAAAAAAATTTGGTTAACATACCAAAAATAAAAAAAACATATAGTATAGACGAAAAAGGAGACACAAATTCGGTTAGAGAATATAGTTATGACAAACTTGGACGATGTATTAAAGTTATATTTTACGACAGCTATTTTGGATATACTGAAACAATTGAATATCCTAACAATACAACAGTTATTTGTTCAGAAGTATTTTCAAGAGATGAAACTACAAGAACTACAAAGTATAAATTGAACATAAAAGGACAAGCTATTTCATCTATTCAAATTGAAAAAAAAGATACTACTGAAGAAATATATTTGTATAATGCAGCCGGTTTTTCTTATGAATTAGGGATGGTTGTTATAAATGATAATGTTGTAAAATATAAATCTGGCTATAATTATACTTTTTATAACAATAAACCAAACACAATAGGCAATAAAAATATAGGTTTACTTTTTTTGGGTAAAGATAATAAGAATCTTATAAAAGAAAAGAATTCACCTGTAATGGATTCTTATGTTAAAAATACATATACATACGAATTCGACTCAAAAGGTAGAGTAAAAAAACAAACCGAAATGCCTTATAATTTTGTAACATACTACATATATTATTAATTTAAACTATTTATAGAATATTATTTTGCGAATAGATAAATAACATAGTATTTCCGCT
>CAZRCF010000359.1:0-3185 GCA_964598505.1 uncultured Lentimicrobiaceae bacterium
AAGTCTATAAATTAGGTATTCACACAGCAGAACCAGTTACCGAAAATTCTTATCCGGAAGTAATGGTTAAAGCAGTTTACAATAGAACAATAAAATACTTAAATGACGATAAATATATTGTAACAATAGGTGGTGAGCATTCCGTTAGTTGTGGAGTTATTAAGGCTTTTTCCGAAAAATATAAGCCTTTAACAGTTTTGCAAATTGATGCACATGCCGATTTGCGAGATGATTATCATGGTTCAAAATACAATCATGCTTGCGTTATGCGACGTGCTCAAGAATATTGTAACGTTCTGCAAGTTGGTATTAGAAGTATGTGTATTGAAGAAAAACCTAATATGGTTCCGGAAAATATGTTTTTTGCTTATAAAATTATGAAAAACGATAATTGGATTGAAAATGTTATAAGTAGATTAACTGAAAATGTATATCTCACTATTGATTTAGATGGATTCGATCCTTCAATACTTCCATCAACAGGCACACCCGAACCTGGTGGATTATCGTGGCGACAAGTAACAGAATTAATTAATAGAGTAAACGAAAGTGCAAATATTGTAGGTTTCGACATTGTAGAATTATGTCCAAATCCTCAAGAAAAATCATCTGACCTATTAGCTTCAAAATTACTGTATAATATTTTAAGTCAAAGGTTTAAATAGAAATATTTTTATTTATTTTGCAATGATATTTTTATTCACAATAAAATGTGAGTAATAAATTTCACAAAATGTATTATAATTAAAAATTATAATGTAAATTTGCACCTCAAATTAAGAAAAGATATGGCAAAAAAAGAAAACAAAACAGAAGAAAAAATAATTGCAGTAGAAAGTGCATTAAGTCGTACAGAGCAATTTTTTGAAGATAATTATAAAATAATTGCCGGAGTTATTGGCGGTTTAGCATTAATTGTAGTTTTATATTTTGGATATACAAAATATATTAAAGAACCTAAAAATATTGAAGCTCAAGCAGCAATGTTTAATGCTCAAAGATATTTTGAAGCAGATTCGTTAAACAAAGCCCTTAATGGCGATGGAACTAATTTAGGTTTCTTAGCAATAGCTGATGAATTTAGTTCTACACCAGCTGGTAATCTTTCACTTTATTATGCAGGTGTAATATATATGAAAAATGGAGATTTTGATAATGCAATTGAAAAATTAGAAGATTTTGAAGGCGAAGATCAAATAGTTTCATCAATGGCAAAAGGTTTATTAGGTGATGCCTACATGGAAAAAAACGATATTGATAAAGCAATTGAACTGTATTTAAAAGCTGCCGACGAAAATAAAAATAATTTTAGCTCACCAATGTATTTATTGCGTGCTGGAATGGCTTATGAACTACAAAATAAATGGGAAGATGCTTTAAAACAATACGAAAGAGTTCAAAAGGAGTATAGTAAAAGTATGGATGCTCAAGAAATTGACAAGTATATTGCTCGTGCAAAAGGCAAATTGAATAAATAATAAAAAAAATGGTTGAAAAGAAAAAAAATCTTTCAGAATATCAACCTAACGATATACCAAAAGCCGGTAATTGGCGAATAGCAATAGTGATTTCAGAATGGAACCCTGAAATCACTTTTGCATTAAGAGATGGTGCATACCAAACCTTAATTAATCAAGGTTTACCAAAAGATCAAATAAAAATTAAATATGTTCCCGGTAGTTTTGAGTTACCAACTGCTGCCCAAATGATGCTCGAAGCTGACCCTGATATTGATGCTGTTATATGTTTAGGATGTGTTATTCAAGGCGAAACTCGACATTTCGATTTTATTTGCGATGCTCTATCAAATGGAATTATGAGAGTTTCTTTAGATTACAACTCTCCAATTATATTTGGAGTATTAACAACTAATAATATGCAACAAGCTATTGATAGAGCTGGCGGAAAACATGGTAACAAAGGTGTTGAAGCTGCTGTTGCATGCTTAAAAATGCTTGCCCTCGAAAGGTCTCTTAAATAATATTTTAAAATCACAAGTATTTTATTTTGTAAATTTTTATTATGCAATTATTGACTAAAGAATTCAAAGAATTTAAAAAAATACTTAGTAACTCGAAAAATATTATTTTACAAATGCACATTAATCCCGATGGTGATGCTGTTGGTTCATCAATTGCTTTAAGTATATATTTGAAAAAATTAGGTTATAACAACACAATAGTTGCACCAAATTTATTTCCTGGTTTTTTAAAATGGATGCCTAATTCTAATGAAATTATTGTTGCTACCGAACATCACACAAAAGTTAAAAAATTATACGAAAATGCAGATTTAATTATAATAATTGACTTTAATAGTATCTTTCGTGCTGGCGATAATATTGCAAATTATATAACAAATTCATCTGCGACTAAAGTATTAATTGATCATCATCCTCAACCTGATGACATTTATAATCTTAAAATTTCTTCAACCAAAGTTTCTTCTACATCTGAATTAGTTTATCATTTAATTGATTTTAATAATGATTCAAAATTAATTGATAAAGAAATTGCCGATTGTTTGTATGTAGGAATTATGACCGATACAGGTTCGTTTAGTTTTAATTGTAATCGTTCTGATACATATTTAGCAGTTGCTTCGCTTATGAATTGCGGTGTTGATGGCGAAAATATTCATAGAAATGTTTATGATACATATTCCGAAAATCGAATGCGTTTGCTTGGTTATTGTTTAAATAATCGACTTGTAGTTTTGCCCGAATTTGCAACCTCATATATCTATTTAACAAAAGAAGATTTAAAACAATTTAACCATAAAATTGGCGATACCGAAGGTTTTGTAAATTACGGTTTATCAATCGACTCTATTCGTTTTACAGCACTTTTTACCGAACGTGATGGAAAAATCAGAATTTCATTTCGCTCAAAAGGCGATTTTGATGTAAATGAATTTGCAAGAGCTAACTTCAATGGCGGAGGGCATAAAAACGCATCAGGATCAGATTCGGCAGATACAATTGAAAATACTATAAAATATTTCGAGAAATTATTACCTTTGTACCAGAAACAGTTAAAGAAAAATAGTAAAGATGAAATATAATAGTTTTTTTATTATTTTATTTTTGTTTGCATTGGTTAGTTGTGGCGAAAAACAAATCGATAAGCCAAATAAGCCAATTAATGAAGAAGAAATTCGAGAACCATTAGTTAACGCCAACATTA
>CAZRCF010000360.1:0-3169 GCA_964598505.1 uncultured Lentimicrobiaceae bacterium
ATGTAAACGAGCAACCTCTTCATCTAATTTTTTAGGTAAACGATATACATCAACTGGATATTTATTAGCATATAAATCAATTTGTGCAAGTGTTTGATTTGTAAATGAGTTACTCATTACAAATGATGGATGACCTGTTGCACAACCAAGATTAACTAAACGACCTTCGGCAAGTAAGAAAATAGCATGTCCATCTGGGAAAATATATTTATCTACTTGAGGTTTGATAGTTATTTTTTTAATTCCTTTAAAATTTTCTAATTGTTCCACTTGAATTTCATTATCAAAATGACCTATGTTGCAAACAATAGCTTGGTCGTTCATTTTAGCAATATGATCAATTGTTATTACGTCTTTGTTCCCGGTGGTAGTAACAAAAATATTTCCTTCGGCAAGAGAATCTTCAGTAGTTGTAACTTCAAAACCTTCCATAGCAGCTTGTAGAGCACAAATTGGGTCTATTTCGGTAACTATAACTCTAGCTCCATAAGACCTCATTGAGTGAGCACAACCTTTACCAACATCACCATAACCAAGAACAACAACAACTTTTCCGGCAATCATAACATCGGTAGCTCTTTTAATACCATCGGCTAACGATTCGCGGCAACCGTAAAGGTTATCAAATTTCGATTTTGTAACCGAATCGTTCACATTAATAGCTGGTACAAGTAATTCGCCACGTTCTTTCATTTGATATAGGCGATGAACTCCAGTTGTTGTTTCTTCCGATACTCCTATCCATTCGGCAACGGTATTATGCCAACGTTTTGGGGTTTCGGCAAGGATTGATTTTAATGTATTTAAAATAACTTCTTCTTCTTTTGATGAAGCTTTTTTATCAAGAACAGATGCATCTTTTTCAGCTTTATAGCCTAAATGAATTAGTAATGTAGCATCGCCACCATCGTCAACTATTGAGTGAGGACCTTTTCCGCCAGGGAACGATAAAGCTTGGTTAGTACACCACCAATATTCTTCAAGACTTTCGCCTTTCCATGCAAAAACTGGAACACCGGCAGCAGCAATAGCAGCAGCAGCATGATCTTGTGTTGAAAAAATATTACAACTACACCAACGAACATCGGCACCTAATTCTACTAATGTTTCTATTAACACTGCGGTTTGAATTGTCATGTGTAACGAACCCATAATACGTTTTCCTGCAAATGGTTTCGATTTGCCATATTTTACTCTAAGAGACATTAAACCTGGCATTTCTTGCTCAGCAATCTCAATTTCCTTACGACCCCAATCTGCTAATTTTATATCAGCTACTTTATAATCTGTCATTTTTATTTGTGTTTTTTAATATTTTTTGCAAAGTTACAAAATTTCATTTATTTTATTTATAATCATTTATTTTATTAGTTAAATATTGTCTTCAGCAAACCATTCGGCAAAAGAGGTAGAAGTTTCGCGAAGTTTCATGCTATATAACATAATATTTGACGGCAGATTGTTTTTTAAAATTTCTGCAAACTCGATAAGCATGTTTTCGCTTGTTGGCTGATAATTAACAATATTTATTTTGAAAAACTGTTTTTTAAGCTCATTGATAAATTCTGATGGGAAAGTGTTATTTAATATCAACGAATGGTCGTGTTTGTCAATAATATTGCTTAAAATAATTTTCTTTAAATCTCCAAAGTCGATAAGCATTCCATTTTTCGGATTTTTAACGTCCGAAATTGGAGTTCCAATAACTGTTACTAATAACTGATATGAATGTCCGTGAATATTTTTACATGGTCCATCGTAATTATAAAGAGCGTGAGCCATTTCAAAATTAAACTGTTTTGTAATTCTAATTTTTGCCATTTTAATGAACAAATTTAATTACTGCATTGCTTTGGTTGCCAGTGAATTTAATAAAATATACGCCTCTTTCGAGAATACTTGTATTTATTACTTCATGCGAAGCAGATGGAGTTGATTTATATACTATTTTGCCTGAAATATCGCTAATCAAAATATTTTCGGGCAGTGTTTGATTATTTTTAAAATCAATATTTAATATATCGTTTGCCGGATTTGGATAAACAGAAATTCTATCTACAAAATTAACGTTATCAATACCAACAGTTTGGTTTGAAATAGTAATTTGTTTTGTGCCAAAAACCCCGGAACCATCTTTGGCAGTAGCCTTAACAGTAACTGTTCCATTGCCAATAGCTGTAAGCAAGCCAGTTGTAGTAATAGAAGCATTGCCTGTTTCATTAATTACCGACCAGTTAACAGATTGTATTGTAGCATTATTAGGCAATATTGTTGTCGACATTTGCAATGTTCCGCCTTGTGTTGATATTTCAGTTGCGTTTCCTTGCGATTGAATTGTAATATTATTTGCTATTACACCCCACACAGTAATAACATATTCGGGATGATCGATATAAGGATTACGGTTATGTTGATAAGTATGTACTGCATTATTACGTCTAATCTCTTTTTCGCTAATAGTATCTTGTATATGCCATTGTATCATTAAATTTAAAAACCATGTTTTATATGCAGGGAATGAATTTCCTGCTAAAATTTCACCGGCACTTCCATTTGAAGACCAACCAGCTATTATGGTTTCATAACGAGTAGCCATATAAAAATATGTTCTTGCAAAATCACCTTTATAAACATCAATTGGTTCAAAAACTGTTCCACTATAACCTGTTGAAGGGTCTGAAGAACCTAATTTGCTTCCATTTGTTGAAGTTGTTGATGCAGAACCAACTTTACCATAAGGAAAGCTACTTCTAATGCCATTTACTTTGCCATCAGTAGGATAAACATGAAACAAATCAGCTTTCATTGGCGAAGCTTCATTAAACCAACTTTGTGGCATAGAGTGCTCACGATTATAGCAATCGCCTTCTTCATTGTAATTTCCACACTGATCTGCACTATTAGCAGAATTCGTGTACCAATAATTTGCAGTACTATCAGCTCTTATCGAGTACATATCGAATACTTTATTTCCAGGTAAATTATCGGTGGTAACATAGCAAGCATAAAGTCCGTTATATGTTTTGTCGGTATGACCTTTTATTATATTGTACAAAGCAGTTTTTAGTGTAGCACCTGTGCCAGTAGCATTATCGTAATAACCAGGTGGTATTTGTGCAAATATAGCTTGAAAGCTAATTAATGCAATTGCAATTAATGCAAAGATTTT
>CAZRCF010000361.1:0-3167 GCA_964598505.1 uncultured Lentimicrobiaceae bacterium
ATTTTTTATCTTTAAAATCAAAAATTATTATTTGATAAACAAATTTATTTTTACGTATAACTCTATTTATTTTTATTGGACGACAATTTCGTTTTTTATATTTATAAACCACATCAATTGCTTGCGATAATGTTGTTTTTGTTGAAATTATAATGTTGTTTTGCAATACATTAATTGTATCAATATTAGTTGAATCATGCTTATAAGTATATTTATTTATTTCAGCAATGTTTAGCGAATCAATTATTTCTTTATAGTTTTTTGAATTGAGGCTATCTATTATTTCAATTGTTACATTTGCAATACCAGTTTTAATAATTTCAATTTGCTTAGCAGCAATAACTGATAAATCGACAAAACAGCTTGTTTTTTTTCTTGAACATCTGTCAATTACTCTAACAAAAACCGATTTTTGTGTTCTAATACTTGTTACTTTTAAAATTGAATTAAAAGGCAAAGTTTGATGAGCACAAACGTAATTATTATTGCTAAATCGCTCGCCATTAGAAGTGCGACGTCCATTAAATTTGTATGCATAATATGATGCTTTGCCTTCGCAAATTTGTGCCGACAATATTCTTACAAAAAATAATAGGATAAAAAATAATACTGTTTTTTTATTCAAATTGTAGTGGATTTCGTGGTTACTAATTATTAAGCGGTTCTAAAAAAAATATTTTTTGAGACAACAATTTTAAAATGATGAATGTTGACTTGTAAATGGTGGATAGTGAAGTTTGTTTTTTCACCTTGTACCAGTTACCTGTTACCATTTACCTAATATAAGCAATTTTTCGAAGTCCCGTTTAATTATTTCCAATTATTATTTTTGAGGTTGATAATAAATGATTTTTAACATCATAAGTTTCTATAAAATACATTCCGCTTTTTATCGATTGAACAGAAATTTTTATTTTCAAATCATTTGGATTAACTGAAAATTGTTTAACATATTTTCCTACAGAATCAATAATTTTAATAACAGAAATTTCTTTTGATAAAACTTCAATATTAAGCTCATTTGAAACCGGATTTGGAAAAATATTTATATTTTTATCGATTTTAGTGTTTTCTTTAATTCCAATTTGATTTTTATCGCCAATAGCAAAAGCATATTCGCCCGGATAAAGATTATTTACAAGAATAACACCCGAAGATGTTCCTGTTTTAGTAAAAGGCAATAATGTCCAATCGGAATATGTATTAGCACGATAGGCTATTACAAGCGAATCGTAAGAAGCAGAAGAACTAAAAAGGGTACTTTCAAAATCTATAGTATTGTTGTAATAAAATAAACCTTTTGCATGATAGTTTGAAGGAAATATTCCATCAATTCGCCAATATCTTGTTGGCGATAATCGTTTAATTGCAGTTGAAGGATTTTTAATATTATCGGGAGCAACCCAATGGTGTTCAACTCTAACTAATGCCGAATCGGATAATTGGTCAACGTTTAATGTAAATTTTGCTTCGGTGCAACTTTGATTTCCGGTTGTTTTTATTTTTAAATTATAATCGGTAACAGCATCTGCCATATTTTCATCATAATCAACAGCAACAAAAACCGGTTCAAAAGGCAATGTAACTGTTTTATTACCATATTGCCCAGAAAACGAAATTGTATCGGTATATTTTTGCCACTGGCTATTAAAAAATGAAACTTGAACACTATTTGAATTACCAAAATTATTGGCATGACTTAATTTTTGACGAACATAATATTTATATGAAGTACCTTGAGAGCCAACTCTAACAACCGAATCAATAGAAAAATGAAGAAACCCGGGCTGATTAACCCAAGCATCAAAAAAATCGGTTAAATTAACACCCGAATAAAACGAAAGTCGCTCGCAAAATTTATTGGTGGTTATCGATTTGTATGAATATTCGTTTAAAACTTGTTTAATAGAATTATAAAAAACATCATTTCCTAAATAATTTTTAAGTGTATGAACAACCAATGCTCCTTTGTCGTAAGTTGTAGTTCCATAAGTTATATTTAATGGCATATTACTGAGTGCAAAATATCCATTATCGTCGTGATGTGCATTTTTCAGAACGCTGTATTGTAAATTTCTGATTTCAGTTTTATAGCCATCAATATTTGGATCAGTATTAGGGTAAAGGTCGCCATTAAAAACAGCTTCGCTAAACCGAGCCCAACCTTCATTAATCCACATATCGCCTGCAGTAGCACAAGTAATTAAATTGCCAAACCATGAGTGTGCAAGTTCGTGAGCATACAAATTTTGGTTGTTTAAAGTTCCATCAATAGCTGATTTCGGGTATGCAATATTGGTAGCATGTTCCATCGCTCCCGAATTAAAAGGAACCGAAACATAACCAACTCTTTCCCATTTATGATTTCCAAAATGATTTATATACGAACTAAAAATTTGATTTAAATTTACAAATGAATTTCTTGCTTTTGTTGTATCAGCAGGATTAACATATATATATGCTTGAGTTGTATCTAAATTATGATATAAAGGTATTTGCACTGGCACATAATCGGATACTGCAACCGAAGCCAAATATGTTGGAATTGTATTGTTTAATTTCCAATGCCAAGTTTTTGTGTTATCAGTATTTGTTATACAGTTTATTAGCGAACCATTGCAAACAGCCATATTGGTATTTGAAGTTGTAATATGAAAATCGTACAAAGCTCTATCGGTAAACTCGTCGATACAAGGAAACCAAACTCGACCAAAATTGTGAGGAATTGAATTAAAGCCAACTCCTAAATTATAAGCATAATTTCCCGAAAAATAAAAACCACCCCAATAAGAATCGGCAACTGGCGAACCATGATAAAAAACTTTTACCATAAATGTATCTGTTACATTTGCTGGAGAACTTAAATTAATTTTTAACAAAGTATCGTTATAACTATAATTTGAATGAAAAACATTATCCAAATAAACCGAATCAACTTCTAATAAAAGTAAATCGAGTTTAATATTGTTAATGCTTGCAACTTTAAAAGCAGTTTTCAATTCCGCAAAACCACTAATTTGATGACTTGCAATATTTGCAATAGATAAATTAATATCATAATGAATAATATCTAAACTATCCGAACGAACTGGTATTTGAGCATTTAAATGATTAAAAAATAACGGAATAATTAAAACTAATAGAAATTTTTTTGTTGAATTCATATT
>CAZRCF010000362.1:0-3155 GCA_964598505.1 uncultured Lentimicrobiaceae bacterium
TTTGAAGTTATTCACCCCCTCAAATCATTGTTTGATGGACTTTCTACTTCTTATCAATATTCAGAAAAGGGAGTGTTACGTTATTCAAAAAACCCAAACTGCACATGCTGTGGGATGATAATGAATCAAAATGGTTATAATGTTATTACAAAGCGGAACATCGGTTCGGTAAAAGTTGGTAAGTATATATGCCCGATGTGTAATGCAACGCATCATACAAAAATTGGCTTTTGGGTGAAGCAAAAAGAGGCAATTATGGATTTGATGGGCGAGTTTTTGATGTGTCTTAAAAATGGAGGGAATTCATTTAGGCGAATGTCACAAATAACAGGTTATATCTTTCCATACAAAAAATCATCACTATATAATCAGTTTTCTAACATTGTTGCATTGACAGAATCAATTCCGTCGATTATTCAGGGGAAAGTCGCGATTCTCAATTTTGACGAAGAATATTTAAAAATATGCGGGAAGTGGAGATACCGGCTAACTCTCCTGAATAATGAAACAAAACTTCCTATTGCCGAAAAGATTGTAAAAAATCTAACAAATCAGGTTATTAGTGATTTTATTAGATTGAATTTTGATCCGGAATCGTATGATAAAATATTTGTAGTGACTGATTTAAAGCCAGGATACGCTAAAATTTTTCAATCACTCTTTGGGGACAAATTAATTCATCAATACTGCCTTTTTCACCTTTATCAGTTGATCTGCAAAGAATTCTCAAAAACATCTTCACTGTCTGAATTACTACTGCAGTATAAACTGATGAATATTTTTTATGATTATGATACAGAAATTCATCAAATCGAAACAATAGTCCAAGAAGAAAAATCGCTTAACAAATTAGAGAAAAAAGAATTAAAAAATTGGACAAAACAGAAAAAAGAAGAATTGTACGAATATTTTTCAGGTTTTCGAAATGAGGAGTCTAACAAATTACGAGAGCCAATCGATGCATATTCAAAAATGTTAGATCTTTGTGATGAATATGATGAAATGCCATCTAATATTCAGAAACGCTTTGAAATGATAGATGATTCAATTCTGAATTTTTTAGCGTATAGATCAATACCGAATGCACCGGCAACAAATAATGCAATCGAAGGGTATTTTTCGTGCACAACCGATTCGATTCTTAAAAGGCAAATGAAGACAGTGAGGGGTGCTGAAAATTCGATAAAAAGTTATGCGATTGAAAGAATGAGGTTATATAATGCAAAAATGGGAATAAAAAAATTTGAACCTCCAACCACACTAATTGAATTAATCATTCCTTTGCGATTATTAGGAAATCCTATTTAAATCCTCTATTGGACAATAAAGGATTGTTGTGGGGGATGGTGTCGTCCTACTCTCGAAAAAAATTGTAGGGTTAAGTTTTTTTCATGAATTATCAGAATATTTTTTTCTCGAGTGAAAAAAATATTCATTGAAAAATTTTTCAATCAAGTTTTTTGATAACTTGTAACTTATTTTTTAAATTTTCACCCGGTTATTGGACACCGTCCCTTAATGAGCAGTTAATATGATTTCGTTGAATAATTGCTTTTCTAGCCTGACAATTTTCAAATCCACACAGTTCTTTAATAGCCCTGTGATAGTTCTCAATTGTCCAACAAATTGACTGTAAAACAAGTCTATCTTCATTATTCAACGGAATAAAATTTGTGATCCAATACCTACTTGTGCCTTTACGGTTCAGAGAGTGAAATAGACGAATAAATCCAAATTTTTTCATATGGACTTCCAATCCTTCTTCAGGAATTGCCAATTCCGACACTTGGACATTGCCTAGGGCGTCAGGATTCACCATTCGATTTTTTTTAATTCGTGTGAAATAATACCACCCAAGGCGGTTAATGAACTTTAGATTCTCATTCCCGGAATACCAACTATCAAACATGATAAATGAAGGAGTAAATCCTCTCTTATACGCTGTTTGTGCCATTTCCTGCAGATGATCATTTTTTGTCTTGTCATCAACATCTTTATCATAAATTCGATAGTCAATGGGGAATGAAACGATTCCGTCTGTCCAAATCAGAGTGATTAACCCAATTCCTTTAACGACCTTGTGGTGCTTTCCACTCCATTGATCCTAGAGTCCCGGGCTCTCATAACGATCCAAAAAATTTGAGGGCTATCTGCAATTATTTTTACAATATGGGAATAAAATAAAATATTGTAGAGATTGGATATAATCATCATGTGTTATCATTTTACCTAACGATTTCTTTTTTATTCATCAAATATTTTCACTCTTTTTTTTGAATCAAATCTAAATTCGACGGCTTTAGTTTTCTTCTCGTTAGGTTTTCCGGGAATATAGGATTGATAGTAAGTAGCTTCAATCTTTTTAGAATGATTTTTATCGAGAACAGTGTCATCAAGAACTAACCAGCCGCTTTTTCGTTCTATATGAGGTTCTACCTCCTCCCACAACGCCTCAGGTGTTAGAGACTGTCTTGTAAGAAATCGGTTAAATGTGTCATGCGATATCGAAAATTCAGGAGTTGAATAACAATCGGCGACTTTTACGCAAGAAACATCACATCGAGCCGCAATGAGGTAATTGATATAATCAACATCCGATGGCTGTTTTGTTGCAGGCACGTATTATATTGGCGTTGTTAATATCTCTAGATCTTTCTATGATAAAAGTTAACTGCGTAACTCCTATCTCATTAACCGTTCGAACAGTATTTGACCTTCCTCTCAATTATTTCCTCCATTCAGATACCACATCCCACGTTCTTACTGGTGAGTATGAATGTTGTCCCCCCCAGGAAATTTCAACGGTAATAAAACCAACTTATGGCGTTAGTAAAGAAAAGAGAGCAGATCTGAAACAAATAATGTCAGGCTCAGTTACTGATGGTGATGGTCTCGTACTCTTTTGTCAAATTCTAGATGGAAACACTGCAGATTGTGAATACAACAATCTCATGATTTCTGCTTTGCAATCCGTTTATGGAGATGAATTCGGGAAATATACCTACATTGCTGATTGTAAAGTTCTCACGGAAAAAAACCTCAAGCTGATTTACAAGGGCGCTAAGGGGCTGTGAAAAATTAAACTGATCATTTTAAGAAATTTGAGGTTCTATTGAATAGTTCCATTCACCATGAAAAGTGTCGCGAATAACATT
>CAZRCF010000363.1:0-3117 GCA_964598505.1 uncultured Lentimicrobiaceae bacterium
AGCTTTCAAATAAGCAACAACAAAAAATGCTTATTGATAAAATGATGAGTGAAGTAAATTTTAATTAATTTTCAAAAAATTGCAGATAGAAATATGAAACGAGCATTAAACATTGTTTTACGCAAAAGAATTATAATTTGCGAGTTCTATACGACAAATAAATAATTAAATGGAAATGAACGTATGAAAACAAGCAAAATAGCAAAAAGATATGCTAAAGCACTTTTCGATTTTGCTAAAGAGCAAAATTTAATTGATAAGGTATTTGCTGATTTGAATTTAATTAATGATGTTTATGCTTCATGTACCGATTTTGCATTAGCTATGCAGAGTCCAATTATTCGTCCGTATAAAAAAATAAAAATTCTAAACGAGATTTTCGCAGGTAAAATTGATGATATTACCATGAAATATCTTGAAATTATTACTAAAAAAGGACGCGAACTACATATTGAACTTATTATTATTGATTACATTTTATTATACAAAGAGTTTAATAACATAAAAATAGCAATATTAATTACAGCTACTCCTGCAACCGATGAACTAAAACAAAAGGTTATTGATACTTTATCGTTGCAATTAAACTCAAAAATTGAATTGGTTGAACGTATTAATCCTGAATTAATTGGTGGGTTTATTATTCACGTTGGTGATAAAGTATTTGATTCAAGTTTAATAGGAAAAATAAAAAAATTAGAACAAGAATTTTCGGTAAATATTTATAATAAAGCATTTTAAAAAATCCATTTATATGGCAAATATAAAACCAGCAGAGGTATCGGCAATTTTACGACAACAATTAGCAGGTTTCCAAACAGAAACTGAATTAGAAGAAACAGGTACAATATTAGAAGTAGGCGACGGTATAGCCCGAGTGTATGGTCTTACCAACGCTCAATCGGGCGAATTAGTTAGTTTCGACAAAGGTAATTTAATGGGAATAGTGCTTAATCTTGAAGAAGACAACGTTGGAGTTGTGCTTTTGGGTGAAGCTAAAGAGCTTAACGAGGGCGATTTATGTAAACGTACAGGCAGAATTGCTTCAATTAATGTTAGTGAAAAAATGGTTGGTAGGGTTATCAACACTTTGGGTGTGCCTATTGATGGCAAAGGAATTATTGAAGGTCCTTTATACGAAATGCCTCTCGAAAGAAAAGCACCCGGAGTTATTTTCCGCCAGCCCGTAAAAGAGCCTTTACAAACGGGTATTAAAGCTATTGATGCTATGATTCCTATTGGCAGAGGTCAGCGTGAGTTAATTATTGGCGACCGCCAAACCGGAAAAACAGCTATTGCTATTGATACTATTATAAATCAAAAAGAATTTTACAAACAAGGCAAACCTGTTTATTGTATATATGTTGCAATTGGTCAAAAAGGCTCAACAGTTGCAAACATATTAAAAACATTAGAAGATAATGGAGCAATGGACTACACAATTATTGTAGCTGCTACCGCTTCCGATCCCGCTGCGATGCAATTTTATGCACCATTTGCAGGTGCTTCAATAGGTGAATTTTTCCGCGATTCGGGAAAAGCTGCATTAATTATTTATGATGATTTATCGAAACAAGCTGTTGCTTATCGTGAAGTTTCATTGTTGCTACGCCGTCCACCGGGTCGTGAAGCATATCCGGGTGATGTTTTTTACCTACACTCACGCTTGCTCGAACGTGCTGCTAAAATTATCGAAGCCGACGAAGTTGCTCAAAATATGAACGATTTACCCGAATCATTAAAACCAATTGTTAAAGGTGGTGGTTCGCTTACAGCATTGCCAATTATCGAAACTCAAGCCGGCGATGTTTCGGCATATATTCCTACAAATGTTATTTCAATTACCGATGGTCAAATTTTCCTCGAAACTAATCTTTTTAACTCGGGAATTCGCCCTGCAATTAATGTTGGTATTTCGGTTTCGCGTGTTGGTGGAAATGCTCAAATTAAATCGATGAAAAAAATTGCCGGAACATTAAAAATTGACCAGGCACAATATCGTGAATTAGAGGCATTTTCAAAATTTGGCTCCGACCTTGATGCTGCTACAAAATCGGTTTTAGATAAAGGTGCTCGTAATGTTCAAATATTGAAACAACCTCAATATTCACCTATGAAAGTTGAGGAACAAGTTGCTATAATATACTGTGGAACAAAAGGTTTACTTCAAAATATACCGGTTAAAAGTGTTCAGGATTTTGAAGTAGCATTTTTACACCACTTAGAAGAAAAATATAGGTTTATTTTAGATGGTTTAAAAGCCGGCAATATTAACGACGAAATTACTGCCACTTTAGAAACTGTTTGCAAAGAAATATCAAAAAAATACGAAAAATAAACACTTTTTTATTAAATTTTAAAGCATTTTTGATATGCCAAATCTAAAGGAAGTCCGTGTTCGTATTGCATCGGTTGAGTCAACTCAAAAGATAACCAGTGCCATGAAAATGGTATCAGCATCAAAATTACGTCGCGCTCAAATTGCAATTCAAAAACTTCGTCCATATTCAGCAAAACTGAACGAAATACTTCAAAATATCAGCTCTTCAACCGAAAATTCTGAAGGAAATGTTTATGGCGAACAGCGTAATATTGAACATGTTACACTTGTTTTAATTTCGTCAAACAGAGGAATGTGTGGCGGTTTTAATGCAAATGTAATTAAAATGGCTGTTAAACTTATTAATAGTGAGTATGCCGATAATTTCAAAAACGGAAAATTAAGTATAATTACTATTGGACGTAGAGTTAGCGAATATTTTTCAAAACGTGGTTATCCGGTTATTAAATCTTTTGATAGTCTTACCGAAAATCCAACCTTTGAAAAAATTGCTCCTATTGCCGAATTTTTAATGAGCGAATTTGCAAATAAAAAAACCGATTATGTAGAAATTATTTATAATCAATTTAAAAATGCTGCTACCCAATTGCTTGTTAATGAACAATATCTGCCGATAAAACAGCAAGACTTAAAAAATATCAAGCATAAAATAGATTACATTTACGAACCATCAAAAGAGATAATAATTGAAGAATTAGTACCAAAAATATTAAAATTACAGTTTTATAAAGCAATTCTCGATTCTGTTGCTTCCGAACATGGTGCTCGTATGACTG
>CAZRCF010000364.1:0-3097 GCA_964598505.1 uncultured Lentimicrobiaceae bacterium
TTAAAAATTGAGTTTATATAAAACCAAAAACATACATCAAAGATAATAGTTTTATACTCAAAATTAATATTTTAATTGAAATTAATTTTGCAATGTGTATTTATCAATTATGTTTTACGATGTTAAATCATTAAGCGGAGTTTGCAAATTTGCATTAATTATTTTTTATTTTACAGCTAACTATTTCACATATTGAAGTTGCAAATTTCAAAAATAAATAAGTGTGAAATTCTGAAACTTAAGACAAAAACATTAGAATTTTAAATATCTTAAATCTCCTTTTTCGTACTTTTTTGTTCCAGATTTATTTCGTTTTATTTTCCAACAATTTATGGCATCTTTAACCAATAAATTTTTATTATCATCTATAAAATCTCGTATATAATTATTATATTCAAACTGAGGTGCAATTCCAGTTCGGTAATTAATATTTTTTTTTAATGCAACTATTTCTTTCCATTTATTAACAGCATCTCCCAGAGTTTTTCCATTATTTGCTTTCATCCAATTCATAAATTCAACATTGAATTTAAAATTATTTCCAATATTTTGCTTAAAGAATTTCCTAACGTTTTCGGTGTTTTTATAATTATCGGTTACTAACGTATTCTTTTCTAATTTTTCAGTATTCCAATTAAAGTTTGATATAGTTTTTAACTTTTCTTTATTTGCATTAATAATTAATTTACCGTTTTCAAGGAAACTTATTATTCTATCAGAAATTTCAATTTTCCCTCCATAACTACTAATTCCCATTACTTTACAAAATTTTATTAATTCTTTTTTAAGCCAATAATAGTCTTTAAAATCAGTAACAGAAATATTTTTATCAAGTATTGGTTTATCCATAATTTTTATTATTCAATTAATCGTAATGCGAAGTTTCCAAACTTTGCATTAAATAATTTTTAATTTGCAAGATTATTAATCAACTCTTCGTACTCATTAAATCTATGTTCTCTAATAGGTTTTATTTTAGGCTCTGACGAAAAGTACAATAATAAACATGGGCTGATTTTTTTATACCCACTAACGTACTCCAAACCTATTAGTTCGTTGTTTTTTATTCGTTGTTTTATTTTATTGTGATATGGATACACTTTTGGTTAATTAAGTTTATGAAACTTCTAAAAATTACTTTCTTTAACAAATATTTAGGTTTTAGTAGTTCAACGCAGCAAAAATAAAATGTTGATAAATAATTTGTTAGCTTGTATAAGTTATCAATTATTTATAATATTCATCAAATCATATTTTAATTTTGGTAAATGAATTTTAATAATTTGCCAGACTTCTTCAGGTAGTATACCAAAATAATCATGGGCTAAAATATTCCGAAAGGCATATATTTTTCGCCAATCTATTTCGGAATTTCTTTCTTTAAAATCTTCGGTTAATTTCGAAATGCTCTCACCTAATAATATGAAATTCATCATAGTTGCGTCAAAACTTTTGGTGTCGTATTCAAAATCTTCTGATGTTTTCAAGTCGCTTGTATAATTGAAAATTTTATCAACGGTTTCAATCATTAAACGCACAATAGTGTAATCTTTATTATACATAAATTGCATCCTTTAAAATCATTTCTTTAAAAATAGGTTTTATTGCTCTTTGATGACAAACATCAACAGGTTTTGAAAAAAAATTACTTATCATATCTTTAAGTAATAATCTCTTTTCAAAAATATTTTCAGTCCCTACTGGCATATCAATAATAATATCAATATCGCTATTTTCAGTTTGTTCGTTGCGGGCATAAGAACCAAAAATACCAATTTTTTCGACATCGTATTTTGTACGAAATAGTTCCCTATTAATTTGCAGATAGTATAAAATGTCACTCTGTGTTATCATAATTTGAATGAATTTAATAATATTCTAATAAATAATTAGTCCTCTTTAAATGTTTCCAATCTTATCTTTATAAAGTTTTTTAGTCGCTTATTTATTTGTAGCATTACTTTTAAGATAGTGAATTGGAAATTGGCTGTATAATTTCAGTTAAAATATTCAAACTCTTTAAATAATTCGTTATCACCATTTTATCTGAATTTTAATTAATTATTTTTTTCTATCCTTGCTTCAAAAAACAAATTTACAAAAAATAATAATGTTAGATTGCAATATCTTTTTTTATTTTTTTCGATAGTTTTATTTATTAAAACACAATTATGCATTAGAAATAATACCATTATAATTGATATGAAACGATCATTTAAAACATTTTTTAAGGTAGAGAATAATTATTTAGTGAGTTCATTATGATAAATATAAAACAAATTAAAAATGAACGTATGAAATATATTCCCACTATAGCTTTAATCCCTTAATATTTGTAATGCAAAGTTTGTAAATTTCAAAAATATAACAAACAATTTTCCTTTAATCCCGGCGAGATTATATGTTTATAGCAATAAAATCATTTACGCGTTTGTTCGAACCCGATAGGGTCGTATGTTTATATTAAGTCTGGCTTATATAAGCTTATGAACTCTTCGAGGTCATGTATATAAACATTATGCGAAGTTCAGAAACTTCGCATAAATCTGGTTATTTTTCTTTTATTCTATTTTTTAAATCCATTTGTTCATGTAGAATTCTTGTTATTTCAATTTCTGCTTCTTCAATCCTGCGATAAAAAATGATATGTCTGCCTGCATTAAAACCAAATAAATTTTCCATAACTCCTGAATAATTTTTGCCTAAATCAGGGCTATTTGCAACTTCTTCGCAATTATCAATAAGCATTTGATAATACTTGTCGGCTTGACTTTCAGACCATTTGCCAAATGTGTAATTCCAAATCTGAGTTAAATCATCAACTGCCTTATTTGTTAATTTATACTTTGCCATTCAAGTTCTTGTTAGCTTTTAATTTTTCTATATGAGATTTTGGTTCGAAATCATAAGCAATTTCGCTTTCTATACCTTCTCTAATAGCTTCTCTTAAAGCAATAATCTTGCTTTCTTCTTCTTCCAAAAGCCTTAATCCTGCTCTTACCACTTCACTTGCATTTTTATATCGTCCTGCTGATATTCTACTTTTAATAAAAGTGTCAAAATAGTTTCCTATTGATATTGAAGTATTTCTATTCAT
>CAZRCF010000365.1:0-3096 GCA_964598505.1 uncultured Lentimicrobiaceae bacterium
AGATTGGAATAATGTAAATATCAAACTTTCTACTAATAATCCATCATTAAGTGAGAATAAACCGGAACTAAATACTTGGTATGTTGATAGATATAGTCAATCACAGAATAGCCATTCATCAAATATATATGGAATCCTTAAGGGTAGAGTTTTTGATAATGAAACAGATTACCCTATTGCGTTTGCTAATGTAATAATATATAAAGATAATGATCAAATTAGCACGGTTCAAACCGATATTGATGGGAATTTTACAATTAAACCCATGAAAATTGGATTTTATAGTGCTCGAGTATCATTTGTTGGCTATAATACCGAGCAAATGAAAGTTATTTCGATTAATTCTGACAAGACAACATCTATAAAATTTTACTTGAAAACAAAAGTTGATTTAAATGATGGATTTGCTGAAATACCAGTTCGTACAAGTGAAGGCATTGTATCTACAATGGCTGGTGTACAAGGAAACGATGGTCAAATGGGCAGTGTTAGAGGTCAAAGACCTGACGGAACAGTTACATATATTGACGGGGTTAAAGTAGTTGGCAAAGCTGAAACCACAAATTATATTTCAAATACATTAAAATCGAATACTACTAATTTAGAATATACTATTGATATACCATACACAATACCAAGCGATGGCGAAACTTATAATATAAAAATTAAAGAGGTTAATTTGCCTGTTAATTACAAACATCATTCGGTACCTAAACTTGAAAACGATGCCTTTTTAACTGCTGAAATTAGTGATTGGTCGCAATTAAATCTTTTGTCGGGTAAGTCAAATATCTATTTTCAAGGTACTTATACTGGCGAATCGTATATTGATGTAAATCAAGTTAGCGATACTTTAGCTTTTTCGCTTGGCAGAGACAGAAATATTATTATTAAAAGAGAAAGTAATAAGGAAATGAACGATAAACAGATATTTGGCAGTAAAATTAAAGAAATTGTTGGATGGAATATTACTGTTAGAAACAATAAAAGTTCAAAAATAAAAATCATTATCGAAGACCAATATCCAATATCAGAAAAAAAATCTATTGAAGTTGAATTATTAGAATCGTCGAATGCAAAAATTGATGAAAAAACTGGAAAATTAACTTGGGAAATTGAAATAGAGCCAAATGATAAAAAAGTATTAACTTATAAATATTCGGTAAAGTATCCAAAAGACTCAAATATATTTATGGAGTAAAACAAAAGAATTTATTTTCTTCAGTATAATACATATTGATTTTGTGTATTTTGTGTGTTCTTCGTGCTTTTTGTGCAATAGTTATTACTCAAAGTTACACAATCAAAAACAATTGTACTACAAAAAAAGAAATAACCATATTCTTAAAATTTGATTAAAATTGAACCATACGATAATCCAACACCAAAACCGGAAAGTAAAACTAATTTTGAATTACTAATTTTTCCTTGTTTGCGAGCATCGGCAATAGCAATTGGTATTGATGATGAAACTGTGTTGCCAACATCTCCAAGATTAAAAAAAATCTTTTCAAAAGGAAAGTTCATTACTTTATTTAAAGCATCGAGGGTGAGTTTGCTGGCTTGGTGGAAAACTATAAGGTCGATATCTTCAATTGTTGTATTGTTTTTTGATAGAAAAGAGTTTAAATGTGGAGGTATTTTTGATCGAATATAATTCCAAATGCCAAGTCCGTCCATTAAAATTTGTTCATCTGTTCGTATATTTCCCGAAGAATCTTCTTTTTCGATGCAAGTAAAATCATTTTTAGGTTGTCGATTTCCACCGGCAGGAATATAGAATTTTTTATAAAATTTTCCATCGGAAGCTAATGATTGATCTATAATTCCAATATTATCTTCACAAGGTTCAATAAGTGTAACAGCAGCACCATCGCCAAAAAGTGAACGTGTTGAACGGTCTTTATTGTTAATATATTTCGAATATGTATCGGAAGTAACTAATAAAACATTTTTTGCCATACCCGAAACCACCATCGATTTTGCAATTGAAACACCATAAATGTATCCCGAACAAGCTAAGTTTATATCAAAAGCAGGAATGTTTTGGCAAAAATCGAAATGACGATGCAATAGCAAAGCATTTGGAGGCATTATATAATCAGGACTTTGAGTGCAATACAAAATTGCTCCAATATCTTTTGGATTTATTTGAGTTTCTTCAAAAAAAATCTTACATGCAGCAACTGATAAATCGAGAGCAGTTTCGTTTTCGGCAGCAATATACCTTTTGAAAACTCCTGTTTTTTTCTCTAATTCATACATTTTCCAATGCGGAAATTCTTCATTCAAATCATTATTAGTAATTAGTTTCTTTGGAAGATAATATGAAATATGCCCAATTGTTGCATTCATTTTACTGTTTTTTTATTTAAATATTTTCTTTCCAATAACTCTTATAAGCTCATAGAAACTAAATTTATGAATATTTTTTCCTTTATTAAATTTAATATCACTAACAATTCTATCGTATGCTGCAGAAAGACTGAAAATTTTAAGCGGAATAGATTTTAATAAATAAGTAGTTGTAATATTCTCTTTTTCAAAAATAGTTTCTAATGGGTCGAGGTGGTTAATATATCCAATTTTTCTGGTATAAAATTGATGTTCACTTTTGTCAATTTCATTATTATAATTTACAGTAGTGATATTGTATTTTTTATATTTTCTCCATGAAACTTTTGTAGATTCTTCGCAATAATGAACAAAGGTGAAGTTTTTATTAAACGGAATATCTATCATAAGCATTTTTGCATTATTATTTTTTAGTAATGCAAAAGCAGAATTTTCGCCAAAAGTGCTTTTATCGTTTATTGCAGCAAATTCATTTTTAAGTTTGCCAAATACAGCAAATGAATGAAATGGATCGGAAGTACGAAATGAATTTTCTTTTTTGAAAGCAGCCATTGCCAATGCTCCAATATTAGGTTTCGATGTTTTTGTGTTAAATGTATCGCCATCTTTTAAATTATCTGTATATGTTGGTATTACAAGTGTTCCATTTGATAAAATAGTTTGAAAGCTATCAATAAAATTTGAGATATTAAATTTTTCACCATTTTTTTTACAATATAATGCTAATCGAGTTAAATCGGC
>CAZRCF010000366.1:0-3092 GCA_964598505.1 uncultured Lentimicrobiaceae bacterium
CAACTTGCTTTGCCACAAAAGAGTATGCACTGTCGGCATCAAAATTTGGTGTTTCCATTGTTGGTTTTGCTACAACTGTTTTTGTAGTTTTATCGGTGTTATTATCGCAATTTACTGTCGCAAATGATATAATTACTATTAGTAGAAATAATTTGTTTTTCATTTTTTACTTTTTTTCATTTTAAATATCGTTACCCTTCCAAACTCCATTCAGCACCATCTTTGGTATCTTTTATCGAAATATTTACTGCATTTAGTTCATCTCTTATCTTATCTGATGTTGCCCAGTCTTTGTTTTGTTTTGCTTGCTGGCGGAGTTTGAGAACAATATTCATAACTCCATTTAATATATTATTATTGTCTGCCGCTGATGATTCGGGAATAATTCCAAGAATATCTATTAAAAATGAATTAAATATTGATTTTAAAAGAGTTAAGTCGGTTTCTGTAAGTGTTGCTTTTCCATCGTTTACCAAATTTATTACTCGCGAAGCTTCAAAAAGATTTGCAATAGTAATTGGACTGTTAAAATCATCATTCATTGCTTCGTACAGATTTTTTTCAATTTCTGCAATATTTTCGGTTGAAGTTGAACTTGGCTTTAGCTTTTCTAACAAAATTTGTGCTTGCAACAATTTTTTCATTCCTTTTTCGGCGGCTTGCAAAGCTTCGTTTGAAAAATCTAAAGTACTACGGTAGTGGGCTTGCAGAATAAAAAAACGTATAGTCATCGGGCTATATGCTTGCTGAAGCAATTGATGACTTCCATCGAAAAACTCGCTTAACGTAATAAAATTACCTAACGATTTTCCCATTTTTTGACCGTTTATAGTAACCATATTGTTATGAATCCAATATTTTGCAGGTTGCTTTCCGTGGGCAACTTCCGATTGGCAAATTTCCGATTCGTGATGTGGAAAAAGTAAATCCATACCACCGCCGTGTATATCAAATGTTTCGCCTAAATATTTGTTGCTCATAGCAGTACATTCTAAATGCCAACCCGGAAAACCAATACTCCAAGGCGAATTCCAACGCATAATATGTTCGGGCGAAGCTTTTTTCCAAAGAGCAAAATCGGCAGTATTATGTTTCTCTTCTTGTCCGTCGAGTTCGCGAGTTGTAGCCAACATATCGTCTAAATTCCTACCCGATAGTTTGCCATATTTATATTTTTCGTTGTACTTTACTATATCAAAATATATCGAACCATTCGATTCGTAGGCATAACCGGCATCAATTATTTTTTGTACAATTTCCATTTGCTCAATAATATGTCCCGAAGCGCGAGGTTCAATACTTGGGCGGCGAACATTTAGTTTGTCCATTGCAAAATGATAGCGATCTAAATAATACTGAGCTACTTCCATTGGTTCTAACTCTTCTAAACGTGCTTTTTTAGCAATTTTATCTTCGCCTTCATCGGCATCGTTTTCTAAATGACCAACATCGGTAATATTGCGAACATAACGAACTTTGTAACCAATAAAAGTTAAGTATCTGAAAATTAAATCGAAAGTAATTGCAGGGCGTGTATGTCCTAGATGTGGGTCGCCATAAACGGTTGGACCACAAACATACATACCAACAAATGGTGATTTTATTGGCTCAAACTTCTCTTTTTTTCTGCTTAATGTATTGTAAACTTGCAAATTTTGATTCATAAAAACTAAAAATTGTTTTAAAAAGCAAATTTCGCAATTTTTTTTGGTTTATAAATCAAATTAATAATTTATTTGCTTTTTATTAAAAGCAAAAACTCCTTGCTAAATATGAAAAATATCAAGGAGTTAGAATTATATTAAAAATTTCTATTCTAAAATTTTAAAAAGCTCGTCGAGTTTTGGAGTTAAAATAATTTCAGTTCTACGGTTTTTACTACGCGATTCTTTTGTTTTAGAATTATCTAATGGTAAATATTCGCCTCTACCCGAAGCCGAAAGTCTTTTTGGGTCAATTTTACTGTTTTTAAGCAAAGTTTTTACAACCGAAGTTGCACGCATAACACTTAAATCCCAATTATCTTTAATCTGTCCATCACTTTTCGATAAATATGGCACATCATCGGTATGACCTTCAATCATTACATTAATATCTTTATCTTGCTCCAATATTTTAGCAATATCTTTTAGTGCTGCTTCGCCTTGAGGGTCGATAGTAAAACTACCGCTTGCAAAAAGGAGTTTTTCGTCCATTGAAACATAAACTTTTCCATTTTTTTGGAACACATTAAGACCATTTTTTTGATAACCCATAAGAGCTTTTGCAACTTTAGTTTTTAATGCATTTACGGCAGCATCTTTTTGGTCTAAAATAGTTTGAAGTTCATTTAATCTTATTTCTTTTTGTTTCAACTCTTTTTCTAATATTTCTAATTCGGTTTTGCGTTTTGAATTATCTAATTCTAAAGTTTTTAATTCATCATCGCGTTTTTGTAAATCTTCTTGCAATTTCTGAATATTCGACATCATTTTTGCAGCTTCTTCTTTATTTCCTGTAGTTAGTTTTTGATTCGATTGAACAAGCTCTTCATACGATTTTTGCAACTGATCGTAATTTTCACTTAACGAACGATAAAGTCTTCCCAAACTTAATGTGTCTTGTTTTAAACCGTTAATTTGAGTTTTAATTCGTTCAAGCTGAGAATTTAATTCAGTAACGCTATTATTCAAATCAATATTACTTGTTTTTGCCTTGTTTAGTTCTTCTTCGCAAAGATTACTTTTTGTTTCTAATTCCTGATATTTTTTTTGCGAAACGCACGAAGTAAGTAATACTCCTGAAATTATAAAAAGCAATAAATTATTTTTAAGTTTTTTCATTTTTGTTTGATTTGATTTAAAATTGAAAATAAAAACAAGTAATATTTCAAAATTAATTATTGTAATTATTATTTAGAATGGTAAATCGTCAACAGGTTCATTTGCTTGCGAAAACTCATCATTTGGCAAACTTGCAGCAGCGGTAGGAGAGGTTTGTGCAGAAGTATTATTTGGAACTTGATATTGAGCATCTTGCTGGTTTTCACCACTATTTTTTGCACCCAGCATTTGAAATGTGTCGGCAGTAATATCTGTGGCATATTTTTTAAC
>CAZRCF010000367.1:0-1753 GCA_964598505.1 uncultured Lentimicrobiaceae bacterium
TTTGGTATTAACTTAACAAAATGAAAATGAAAAAAATTACAATTTTCTTAGCAATTTTAATTGCTACAGCATTTACCACAAATGCACAATGGGAGCAAACAAGTAATCTTAATGGTGGCGTAATTGGTTGTTTTGCAGTTAGCGGATCAAATATTTTCACAGCGACTTCAGGTGGTGTTTATTTATCAACCAATAATGGGACAAGTTGGAATTGCCTGAATACAGATTTTTACCCAAGTTCCATAGTGATAAGCGGAACAAATATATTTGCAGGAACTAGTAGCGGTGTTTATTTATCGACTAATAATGGTGCAAGCTGGACTGCTGTGAATACAGGTTTAACGAGCACTAATATTACAAGCTTAGCTGTTAGCGGAACAAATATTTTTGCAGGAACTTATGATGGATTGTTTCTATCCACAGATAACGGTATTAACTGGACTGCAATCAATAATGGTTTGTCCACTTATACATCTATTCATTGTATAGTTGCATGTGGTACAAATATTTTTGTATCTACTTTTTTAGGCGGAGTATTTAAATCTACAAATAATGGTACTAGTTGGACACCAGCAAATAATGGTATATCAGGAATTGAAATTCAATGTTTTGGTGTATGTGGATCAACAATTTTTGCAGGATCTAGAACGCAAGGTATATATAAATCAATTAATAACGGCACATCATGGATTAGCGTAAATACAGGTTTCCCAGCTATTAATGGTGTTCTTTCTATTGCTGTTAGTGGAACAAATGTTTTTGCAGGAACGTTTGACGGTATTTTTTTAACAACCAATGATGGTGCAAGTTGGAATTCTGTGAATATTGGTTTAACAAATACTTATATTGAATGCTTAGCTGTTAATGGAACAAATATTTTTGCAGGGACTTATGGTGATGGAGTATTCTTATCAGACAATAACGGTACAAGTTGGAATGCAAGAAATAATGGTTTAACAGGTATTGATATTAATTGTTTCGCTGTCAGCGGAACAAATATTTTTGTAGGAACTAGAAATTCAGGTATATTCAAATCAACTGATAACGGTACAACGTGGACATTAGTTAATAATGGATTAACAAGTTTTAATAGTCGTATAATTGAATCCATAGTGATAAGCGGAACAAATATTTTTGCAGGAACTCCTGATGGAGTTTTTTCGTCAACTAATAATGGTGCAAGCTGGATTGCTGTGAATAATGGTTTAACAAATACTAATATTAGTTGCTTAACTGTTAGTGGAACAAGTATTTTTGCAGGAACTATTAGTCTTTGGGGTGGAGAAGGCGTTTTTTTATCTAATAATAACGGTGCAACTTGGGTTCAAGTAAACACAGGTCTTCCTCCTTCAGGCAATGCAAGTATCTATGATATTTCTTCAAATGGAACAAATATTTTTGTACGTACTTGGTTTGATATATATAAATCTATTAATAATGGAACAAGCTGGGAACTATTCAGTAATGGGCTTCAATCAAGTGGAAATATTCTTTCTCATTTTGGCATAAGTGATACAAATATTTTCATTGGAACTAGTTCATGGTTAACTCAAGGTCAAATTTTTTCGACAACTAATAATGGAACAAGTTGGACAGCTCTTAATCCACATTTTCCACCAAATACTACTCAAATTTCCTGTATAATTGGAAATAATTCTGATATTTATGCAGCTACTGATAATGGTGTATATAAATCAATAAATAATGGCACAAATTGGATTTCCTTTAATACTGGTTTTCCTGCTGTAATTTC
>CAZRCF010000367.1:1763-3089 GCA_964598505.1 uncultured Lentimicrobiaceae bacterium
TACTAACTTAGCTGTACGTGGTACAGATATTTTTGCTGTGATAAAGAATGATATTTGGAAGCGCTCATTAATAGCATGTACACCGCCAACTATACAATCTACAGCATTTACTTCATCTGCTTTAGCTAATAACTCAATGACGTTAGACTGGTCACGTGGAAACGGAGCAGCAGGCGTTATTGTTGTTGCCCGAGCAGGAAGTGCTGTTAATGCCGACCCGGTTAGTGGAACAACTTATACTGCAAATGCTGCCTTTGGCAGTGGAGATCAAATAGGAACAGGAAATTTTGTAATTTATAGTGGCACCGGAACGTCTGTTAATTTAACAGATTTAACAGCAGGAACTACTTATCATTATGCAATTTATGAATACAACGCAACGGGAATTTGCTATAAAACACCTGCTTTAACAGGTAATGCAACTACTACTGGAATCACACCACCAGATACATCCTATTGTGCATCTTCGGGTACAATGGAATTTGCTACTAGTATAACATTAGTTAAATTTAATACAATAAATAATTCAACTGCAAAACCTGCCGGATATAATGATTATTCAGCATTATCAACAAATGTATATAAAAATTCATCATATAACCTTAGTGTAAATTTAAATACTTATGATAATTGCACAATTCACGCTTTCGCTTGGATAGATTGGAATCGTGATTTTGATTTTGATGACACTGGTGAAACTTATGATTTGGGAACTGCAACAAATGTAACAAATGGAACTACTACATTATCTCCGTTAAGTATTACTATACCTACAACATCACTTATAGGTAATACAAGAATTAGAATATCTACAAAGTATGAAGCCAATCCAAATTCGTGTGAAGCAGTTTTTGATGGTGAAGTGGAAGATTATTCAATAAATGTGGCTGCTGCATGTACACTTCCAACAACCCAAGCGTCAGCATTTTCATCATCTGTAATTGAAAATACGTCAATTACTATTGGTTGGACACGTGGAAATGGTTCTTCGGTATTAGTTGTTGCTCGACAAGGAAGTCCAGTAAATACCAATCCTTTTAATGGAAATGCATATACAGCTAATTCTGCTTTTGGTAATGGCTCGCAATTAGAAACAGGCAATTTTGTTATATATAGTGGAACAGGAACATCTGTAAATATAACAGGCTTAACATCAGGAACCACATATTATTTTGCAATTTATGAATACAATGATACAACTTATTGCTATAATATATTAGCTTTAACAGGAAATGTAACAACAACAGGCACTCTTCCATGTAACTATTGTACATCTTCGGGTACAATGGAATTTGCTACTAGTATAACATTAGTTAAATTTAATAC
>CAZRCF010000368.1:0-3071 GCA_964598505.1 uncultured Lentimicrobiaceae bacterium
TTGCCGAAAGTGTTGGGTCGCCAATTGGGAATTTACTAATATCAAAATCACCACCAGTTGTTTCAACTAACTCCGATAAGCAATTTAAATGCCCACCGGCACCATGATCGTGAATAGAAATAACTGGGTTTTCGTCCATTTCGGCTAATGCTCTAATCACATTGTAAGCACGTTTTTGCATTTCAGGATTTGAACGTTGAACGGCGTTTAACTCAATTTTATTTTCGTATTCGCCAGTTGCAACCGATGAAACAGCACCACCGCCCATTCCAATACGGTAATTATCACCTCCTAAAACTATAATTTTGTCGCCTGATTTTGGTTGTTTTTTTATTGCATTTTCGGCACGAGCATGTCCAATACCACCAGCCAACATTATTACCTTATCAAAACCATAATTGCGTTCACTTTCGATATGTTCAAATGTTAATAAACTGCCACATATTAGTGGTTGCCCAAATTTATTACCAAAATCGCTTGCTCCGTTTGATGCTTTTATTAATATATTTTCCGGACTTTGATATAACCAATTTCGTTCTTCGATATTTTTTTCCCAATCACGTCCACCATCAAGGCGAGGATAAGAAGTCATATAAACAGCAGTTCCAGCCATAGGAATACTGCCGGTGCCACCAGCCATGCGGTCGCGTATTTCGCCACCGGAACCAGTTGCTGCACCATTAAAAGGTTCAACTGTTGTAGGAAAATTGTGTGTTTCGGCTTTAATTGAAATAACTGTATCAATTGTTTTTGTTTCAAAAAAATCAGGTTTATCCTGTGTTTTCGGACTAAATTGTTCTGCTTGCGGTCCTTGTACAAAAGCAACATTATCTTTATATGCCGAAACTAATCTGTTTGGATATTCTTTTGAAGTGCGTTTAATCATCTGAAATAGAGATGACTCTTTCTCTTGTCCATCAATAATAAAAGTTCCATTAAAAATTTTATGTCGGCAATGTTCCGAATTTACTTGCGAAAATCCAAAAACCTCTGTATCTGTAAGGTCTCGACCTAATTTTTTTGAAAGATTCTCTAAGTATTTTATCTCTTCTTCATTTAAAGCCAAACCTTCCTGAGTATTATATTTAGTAATATCTTTAATAAGTATAATAGGTTCGGGTTGTTTTTCAATAGTAAAAATATCTTGATTAAGTTCGTTGTAATATGCTTGTAGCATTGGGTCGAATATAGTATTTACATTTTCGGAGTAAAAAAACTCTTCAATTCTTTCAATACCTTTTAGTCCCATATTTTGAGTAATTTCAACCGCATTTGTGCTCCAAGGAGTAATCATTTCGCGACGCGGACCAATAAATTTTCCTGAAATTATTGATTGATTAATAAATTTTGCACCACCAAAAAGCCATTCCAAACGTTGTTGCTCAGATGCTGATATAGCATTAACGGTTTTTAATACATAAATCCTATCCGAAGATTTGAAAAAAATAATCATTGCGTAACAATTTGATTAATAATGATTTAAAAATAGTTTCAATTATTTGCAAAGATATAAAAAATTGAAGTATTATCAAATAAGAGTTTTTTATTATTTTGAATAATGCAATAAATACACAAGTCATCTGATGGCTATCAGCTTGTTAGTATTGTTATTGCAGATTTAAGTTTTTTATTAACGATCAATTTATCTCAAACATTAATACTGAACAATATTAGTTACGCTAAAAAACTTCCATCTTCCAACTTCTAACTTTATTCAGCTATAATCAGTTTTATTTGCAAAATCTGTGTTCCAATTTTAAATGAAATACTTTATCTTTGTTGAAAAATAATTAACTATTATGATTATTCCAGAATTTGATTTACCGATTTCGTTTACCAATTTTATTTTGGTAGCAATTTTTTCATTAATAATTGGTCTTTCGCAACGAAGATTACAAGATACACACGATATATCAAAAACTTTTGGCACCGATCGCACTTTTACTTTTATAGGTATTTTAGGGTACCTGCTCTATATTATTCGCCCCGATGACCAAATATTGTTTATAGTTGGTTTTGTTATAATTACGTTGTTTTTATTAGTTTTTTATGTATTTAAAATTAAAACAACCGAAAATTTTGGACTTACTTCAATAGCTATTGCATTGGTTACATATTGTATTGGTCCATTGCTTATAACTCAGCCATTTTGGTTCTTTTTATTAATAATTTCTGTTGTTCTAATATTAACCGAGTTAAAAGAATCGTTTTTATCGGTATCTAAAAAATTTAACAAAGACGAATTTCTTACTCTTGCTAAGTTTATAGTTATGGCAGGAGTAATATTACCAATAGTTCCCGATACTCCATTTGTATCATATTTAAGTTTAACTCCCTACAAAGTTTGGATGGCAGTAGTAGTTATATCAAGTATTTCGTATGTGAGTTATCTGTTAAAGAAGTTTATTTTCCCCGATTCGGGTGTTATTTTAACGGGAGTTTTAGGCGGATTGTATAGTAGCACAGCAACTACAATTATTTTAGCACGCAAAATGAAAGAGTTGGAACAACCTCCATACCAATATATTGCAGCTATTATTGTTGCTACAGCTATGATGTATCTTCGAATTCTATTTTTAATATTAATATTTAATCAAGCACTTTTCAATATTGTTTGGGTTTGGTTTTTATTAATGTTTGTAATAACATCATTAATCAGTTTTGTAATAACATTAAAATATCGAGATTTAAAAGCAGTAAACACTACTCAAATTGATGATAAAAACCCTTTAGAAATTCGTGTAGCAATATTATTTACAGTACTTTTTATTGCATTTACTTTTTTAACACATTTTACTATTAGAGAGTTTGGTGCAACTGGTTTAAACCTTTTATCAATAGTTGTTGGTGTAACCGATATTGATCCATTTTTATTAAACCTATTTCAAGGACAATTTACTGTGCCGCTTTCAGCAGTTGCATTAGCTACATTTCAGGCAATAATTAGTAATAATATTTTAAAAGTGGTTTACGCCATAACACTATCAGGACGAAAAGATTATAAACTTTTAGTAGCTTCATTCGGAATTATTGTAATTGTAAATTTGTTTTTGTTGTTGTTTGTTTAGAAT
>CAZRCF010000369.1:0-3053 GCA_964598505.1 uncultured Lentimicrobiaceae bacterium
AATGGAGTTTTTTAAAAAAATAAATTCAAATTTATTCTAATTTTCTAACGATTCGCAAGAGCAAACAAGATTTCTATCGCCAAAAGCGTCATCGATACGAGTAACTGTGGGCCAATATTTATCGTTGTGAGGTAATGGAAAAGCAGCAGTTTTGCGCGAGTATGGCAAGTTCCATTCTTCAGCAGTAACCATTCCTACAGTGTGAGGAGCCATTTTAATTACATTTGTTACTTTATCTGCATTGCCTTGTTCAATTGCTCTAATTTCTTCGCGAATAGCCAACATTGCATCGCATAATCTATCCATTTCGCTGAGAGGTTCACTTTCGGTAGGCTCAATCATTAAAGTACCATGAACAGGGAAAGCAACTGTAGGAGCATGGAAACCGAAATCCATTAAACGTTTTGCAATATCAATAACTTGAACACCAGTACTTAAGCTAAATTCATTACAATCGAGAATAAATTCGTGTGCACAAGTTCCATTTTTACCTGTATATAAAATTTTATATTCACCCTGTAAGCGTTTCATCATATAATTTGCATTTAAAATTGCAAATTTAGTAGCTTCGGTAAGTCCGGCACCGCCCATCATTTTTATATATCCATAAGAAATTGGAATAACAAATGCACTTCCATAAGGAGCCGCAGCAACTGCTTCTCCATTTTTTCCACCAGTTTCTACAACTATATGATTAGGTAAAAATTGGGTTAAATGCGAAGCAACTCCAATAGGTCCAACTCCAGGTCCGCCACCGCCGTGAGGTATTGCAAAAGTTTTATGTAAATTCAAATGGCAAACATCTGCACCCATATAACCCGGTCCGGTTAATCCAACTTGAGCGTTCATATTAGCTCCGTCCATATAAACTTGTCCACCGTTTGCATGAATTATATTTATTATTTCTAAAATCCCCTCTTCAAAAACACCATGAGTAGATGGATATGTAATCATTAGAGATGATAAAATTTCGCGATTTGCTTCAGCTTTTTCTTTTAAATCGGCAATATCAACATTACCATTTTCATCAGATTTTACAACCAAAATATCCATTCCAGCCATAGCTGCACTTGCAGGATTAGTGCCGTGTGCCGATGATGGAATTAAAACTAAATTTCTATTTTTATCGCCTCTACTGTAATGATAGTTGCGAATTACCATTAATCCGGCGTATTCGCCTGCTGCCCCTGAGTTTGGTTGAAACGAAATAGCTGCAAAGCCTGTAATTTTGCATAAATCTTTTTCTAATTCATTAAGTAAAGTTTTATATCCTAATGCTTGATTTTCGGGAACAAATGGGTGAATTGCACCAAATTCGGGCCAACTCATATAGAACAATTCCGATGCTGCATTAAGTTTCATTGTGCAACTACCAAGTGGAATCATGGCTCTATTAAGCGATAAATCTTTTATTTCTAACAACTTAATATAACGCATCATTTCAGTTTCCGAATGATAGGAGTTAAATATTTGATGTGTTAAAAAGTTCGATTTACGATTAAATATTGGCTCAAAAGTTGTCATTTTTTCGCAATAATTTGGGTCGCAAACATAGTTTTTAAAATCTTTATTTGCTGCTTTTGCAAAAATTGATAAAATTTGATTGATATTTTCTAATGAAGTAGTTTCATCAATACTTATTCCTATATGTTTTTCGTCGGCATATCTAAAATTTATTTCTTTAGATAAAGCCTCTTTGCGAATAGTTTCTATGTTTAAATTTTCAGGAATTTCAATAAATAGTGTATCGAAAAAGTTTTTATTTAATTGCTTGTAGCCAAGTTTAACAATTTCTTCGGCTAACACAGCCGTTAAAATATTAATATGACGAGCAATTTTACGAATACCTTCTTGACCGTGATAAATTGCGTACATACCAGCCATAATTGCTAATAATGCTTGAGCAGTGCAAATATTTGAAGTAGCTTTTTCGCGTTTTATGTGTTGTTCGCGAGTTTGCAAAGCCATACGCAGTGCACGATTTCCTTGAGCATCAACAGAAATACCAATTATTCTGCCAGGTATTGTACGTTTGAATTTATCGTGAGTAGCAAAGAAAGCAGCATGTGGACCACCATATCCCATTGGAATACCAAAACGTTGCGAAGAACCAAAAACTGCATCGGCACCCCATTCGCCGGGAGGTGTTAATAGTGCCAAACTCATTAAATCGGTAGCAACGCCAACAGAAATACTTTTTGCATGTGCTTTTTCGGTAAAATCGAAGTAGTTGTTAATTTCTCCTTTTTGGTCTGGGTATTGAAGTATTGCACCAAAATAACTTTCGTTAAGTTCTGCTTCGCAAGCACAACCTATAACTAACTCTATGCCAAGTGGTAAGGCTCTTGTTTTAAGTACATCAATAGTATGCGCATAAACTCTACGCGAAACAAAACATTTGTTTACATTGTTTTTAGCCTGTTCGCGACTTCTGTTATTATAAAACATAATCATAGCTTCGGCTGCAGCGGTAGCTTCATCTAAAAGCGATGCATTAGCAATTGGCAAACCCGTTAAATCGGAAACCATTGTTTGGAAGTTCAAAAGTGCTTCTAATCTGCCTTGCGAAATCTCAGCTTGATAAGGAGTGTAAGAAGTGTACCAACCCGGATTTTCTAATATATTTCGTGTAATTACGCCTGGTGTAATTGTATTGTAGTATCCTTGACCAATATATGTTTTATAAATTTTATTTAAACTTCCAATTTGTTTTATGTGGTTTAAATATTCCCATTCGTTAATACCTGAGCCAATTCCAAGAGGTTGTTTTAACCTTATAGATTGAGGAACAGTTTTATTAATTAAATCATCAAGACTGCTTGCACCGATAGTTTTAAGCATTTTTTCTACTTCATTATCGCGAGGTCCGTTGTGTCGGTTTACAAAATTATTTGTTATCATTTTATATTGAATTTTTTGATTGTTTTTTTGTGCCGCAAATATACATATTACTTTTTTAACCACGAAAAGGAATTTGATTTTTTTGTTATTTTGATTTTTTGAAGGTTAAATATTATGATTCTGTATGAATTATCGTTTTTATAAAAAATTTG
>CAZRCF010000370.1:0-3048 GCA_964598505.1 uncultured Lentimicrobiaceae bacterium
AGGAATTGAGTAGGCATATAAAACATCGCTTTCGTAAGCATAAAGCCGCTCATCGTAGCTATCGGTATTAAAAAGTGCATATCGCCCCGATATTGTTAATGGAATTTTATTAAACAAATAACTTACATCTTGATATATTAAATAACCTATATTTGTGGCTGTTTTCTCGGTTTTATATGATGTAACTTCCACTCGGTTTTTAAGCGATAAGTTTCCAATAAGTTTATAGCTAACATGAAAACGCATACTCTGTTTTTGGTTTTCAATAACACGGTTTAGCAAAAGTTCTTCGGTATTATTTATCGATTTATTTGTTTGACGAAAACGGAAATACATTTGAGTACTACGAGTTGGAGTGTAATTAAGTTGTACCATATATTCAGTTCCGTTTGAAGGTGCATCAACACGATATTTTAACCAAGGAAACGAAAAAACATCAGAATAGCCATCAATTGTAAGTTTTGAGTTTAAAATTATATTTGCTCCTAAATATAGAGCTTGCTCGTTTGTATTACTAGAGTTTTCGCCAAAGGCAGCAGAACGAATACCTTGAAAATCTTTTTCGTAATAACGATGTACCAAAGCAATACCAACTAAAGGGTCGGGGCGTAAAGAGACTCCATTTACCATTGCAAAAGCTCCATTATCGCTACGAGCAGCTTCGCCAAAAATACTTGCACCTTTTATTAACCAATTGTAATCGACGCTAATATTCTGATTGTGTGTGCCTACAAACTGAAATTGACTGTATGCCAACAAATCTTTTTGCAAATCAATATTATAGATTGATTGAACAAAAGTTGCCCCAACTTTAAAATGTTCTGTTTTGTAATCGAAATGAGCACCATAAATTTGCTCTTTTAAAATATCTTTATCGGCAATTTCGCCTGCTGTACGATGGTAGCCGGTTTCTTGAATTGAAGAAATATATGATTCTTCGGCGTTTAAAGTATCACCCAGATTTGCATCTTTTTTATTTGATGAATAAAAAACCGACAAACTATATTTTTTAAATCCAATAGTGGTAGCAATACCACGCATAAAGTTATTTTCGTCGGCAGATGCAAAAGGTTTAATGCCGGCAGGTTTCTATTTTAAATCGGTGGAATTACCCGATTTACTCGAACCCATACCAGTCCAAAGTGCCAAACCTTGACCAAATTGCAAATGATAATCGCCTATTGCTAAATCTTTTACAATACCAAAATCTTGCAGAAAAAAGTGTGCAGAATAAAAATCGAAGCCATTTTTCTGATTGCCGGCAAAAAATTGTTCACCTGCATCTTTTTCGGCAGTAATTCCAAATCGAATTTTGTTATGATAATTAAACGCATATTTTGCATATAACTTTTGCGGACTGCCTAAATAACGTGCGTTTGGATTGGCTTTTAGCAACGAATCGCTTGCTTCGGCATAACCTGCTGCCTCCTCCAAATTTTGTTGAAATCTAACAAAAACATCATTTCGTCCATATTTGAAAACATCTTTTAATGATATTTGATATGGATTAGCCGATGGTTTTACAGTAATATATGGCAATATTCTGAAAATTAATGCTTTATCGAAACCATCAATTGCATTTAACTCATATAATGAAACCAATTCGCCTTTCGAATCAATATATGCTTTAAGCTGATAAACTTGATAATCGGAAAGCGAAAGCACTCGTTTTAAATCTTCGGGTTTTGCTGTGTTCAAATTAAATGGATTTTCTAAATAGTATGCTAAATATTCAACCAATTCAGAGTAATCAATTTCGGCACCATCGTTTGCTTCCGAAATATTTTCAATAATTTGTTCAGTGTTTTGGTCTTGCGGAATAATGGTGTCTTGAACTTGCGAAAATGAGGTTTTATTACAAAACGCAAATAATATCAGCACTATAAACATAGTTTTTAATTGATATTTTGTATTTAATATTTTGTAAAACCGAATTTCCATTTATTGTTTTTTTGTTTGATATTTTAAAGTAGAAGAAATAACACGTAAGTACGGAGAGCACTGAGGGAAACGGAGGAGAAAGTATTAATTCTCCATGAATCTCAATGTTCTCTGTGTCTCCTTGTTTTTATAATTCATAATAAATCATTTATTTTTTTGTTTTAAATTTGAGAAATTATAATTTAAAGAAATTGAAGGAGTTACGCCAAGCACTTGATGAGTTGAAGTTCCGAAATCGAAGTTAAATTTTTTCCAATTTACTCCTACGCCAAACGAATATAAAACTACTCCGGTTGATAAACCTCCACGTACGTAAAGCAAATCATTTATTTTATATTCCATTCCGCCTCTAATTATGGCATTATTGTTTAAGTTTTTTTCGGTTTCGGCAATAACTGTAAACTTTTTTGAGAAGTTATACGACAACCCAAATTTTAAAACTACAGGAATATATTCAGTAAAATCATTATAATTTGAAAGTTTTGAATGAATTGGATTAAAAGCGTGAAACCCAATCATCATTTTATTATTTACCTTAGCTTGAAGACCAAATTCAAAAGTAAAAATGCCTTTTTTGCCCGATTCTATCTCCTGCGAAGTATATAAATAATCAAATTGTAATCCTGCAGAAACTCTATTAGCAAACGATTTAGCAAACGAAAGCCCGATTTTCGATTCATTATAAGCACTATGACCGTATTGCGAAAATGTTAATCCAAAAGCATCATTTTTGGTTGCAGGAATAATAAGCCCAAAGCCTCGTGTACTCATCTCTTTTAATAAATATCTATTTTCGAAGAAAATACCTGTGTTTAGTTTAGCATCCCAAGCCATTGAAGCCTGATTATTGAAAACACCCCAAAAATCGTTTAAAGCAACTGAACAAAAACCCATTGAGGCTGATTTTCCACCTCTTGCATCGGGGTCGAAAGAGGCGTTTGCTGATTGTAAAAAGAAAAGTATAAGTGCAAAAAATAATATATTCTTCATTATTGATATATTTAGTCGTTGTAATCAATTGACTAAATTAACTATTTTTTGTTTTGAAAACGCAAGAATGAAATTTATTTAATAAAAAAGCCCACAATTATTATCATGGGCTATTTA
>CAZRCF010000371.1:0-1195 GCA_964598505.1 uncultured Lentimicrobiaceae bacterium
AAAAAATCAAATTCGTGTACATTTGCAGGAATTAGGACACAGTATAATTGGCGATAGAAAATATGGTGCAAAAGTTTCTCCTATTGGTCGTATGGGCTTGCATGCTCGCACTTTAGAGTTTATTCACCCATCTACAAATGAGAAAATGAAATTTGAAAGTCAGATTCCAAAATCATTTTTGAAATTATTTTAATTTTCAAAAAAGCAACTTTTTATTATAAAATATTGTCTTATTAAAGTAAATTTTTAAACGCAATTATTATGAGAAAAACAATCACACTTTTAGTATTTGGAGTTATATTTTCAATATCAAACTCAAATGCACAAATACAATGTGCGCAAAGTTCTAACATATATACATTTACTTACAATGGACACACTTACGAAGTTGTAAAAGAGCTAAAAACATTGAATCAAGCAAATATTTGTGCTGCAGAGCGAGGTGGCTATTTAGTTCGTATTAATGATTTAGTAGAAAATTCATATATTGTTACGCAATTAATGCTTCCTACCGCTGCAAATATTGCCTACAATTATCATCCTGTAGCCGATGGTGGGGGAGCATCATATATTTGGACAGGAGCAAATGATATACCAACCGAAGGAAGTTGGATATGGAGCGATGGTACTTCAAGTATTTTTTATTCGGGGCAAGGTACAGCTGGTACAGGCGGAGGTACTGCTGTAGGCGGAGCTTATGTAAACTGGGGAAATGTTAGTGGTAGTGAGCCTGATGATTACGGCAATGATCAAGATGGCTTAGGAATTTCACTTGGAAGTTGGCCTCACGGTATAGTTGGGCAATGGAACGATATAGATGTTGATAATACTCTATTTTTTGTTATTGAAAAAAATTCAATAGTTGGTGTTAATGAAATAAAAAAAAGCGAACCCACAATAAACATTTATCCAAATCCTTTAAATAATCAATCTATTTTTAAGATTGAAGTTACTGATAATAAAATTTCAGAAATAAAAATTAATGATATTTTAAACAGAGAAATATTATCAGAAAAAATTGAAAATAAATCATCTCATGAATTAAACTTACATTTTTTACCTAAAGGAATTTATATAATTACAATTGAGAAAATGAAAACTGTTTTTTCTAAAAAATTTTTAGTGTCAAACTTATGAACAATGAAAACAACAAATCAATAAATTCAAAGGAAACAAATTAAAATCTCAAATTTGA
>CAZRCF010000371.1:1205-3046 GCA_964598505.1 uncultured Lentimicrobiaceae bacterium
AATTTTTTTTATATTTTTAGTTTGATATTTTGTTTTTATAATGTATGATAATTCATTTATAACTAAAAAATTAACTATTGAATAGCTTTTGTTTATTAATAATAATGATTTATCTATATTACTTATAATTACAATACCTTTTTAATATTTATAAAATTTCATGAAAAAAATCATTATTATTTTATTTTTTTCAATATTTTGTTGCAATACATATTCTCAAGATACAACAAAAATTTTATTTATTGGAAATAGTTTTACCTACGTTGGTGATTTACCATTGGTATTTAATAATATAGCTGTTTCAGGAGGGAAAACTGTTTTAGTTGAATCAAGTACATTTGGTGGTTATACATTACAGATGCACACACAAAATACAAATACTTTACAAAAAATTAATAGCAGAAATTGGGATTATATAGTGTTGCAAGAACAAAGCCAAATACCATCTTTTATTCCCGAACGTGAAACAATGATGTATCCTTATGCTGTTTTTTTAGATAGTGTGATTCATAGCAATTACCAATGTACGAAAATTGTTTTCTTTTTAACATGGGCTCACAAAAATGGAGATTTAGAAATTTTACAAAACGGAGGAACAGATAGTTACGAGGCAATGCAACAGCGATTAAGGAGTGGGTATTTGACTATTGCAGATTCACTTTATGCAATGGTTGCTCCTTGTGGCTGGGTTTGTAGAGAAGTTCGCGAACAATATCCAAATATGATTTTGTATTCCGGTGATGATTACCATCCTGCTCAAAATTTAACGTATCTTGCAGCTTGTACTTTCTATACAACATTATTTCAAGAATCAACAGTTGGACTTGAAGCCAATATACCTCAAAATGAGGCATCTGCTATACAAACAATTGCTTCACAAATAGTTTTAGATAGTCTATCTCTTTGGAATATTGGAGAATTTAATAACAATCCAATTGTCAATTTCGTTTACACTCAAATAAACAATACTATTGAGTTTGCAAATAATTCAATTAATGCAACCTCATTTATTTGGGGCTTTGGCGATGGAAATTATAGTTTTGAACAAAATCCAACTCATAATTATGCTGCTTCGGGAAATTATTTAGTAAAATTAATTGCTTTTAATAACTGCGGAACAGATTCTATTTTAAATATTGTTTCCTTTAATACTCCAAATACATGCTTCACTCCTACTTCTTTAGGCGTTTTTGATGTTACTGCTACTTCAGCAACAATTTATTGGACAAGTTCTGCATCAAATTTTAGAATTTCAATTAATAACAATGAAACTATTAATTCACTAAACGATACATTAATTATTAATAATCTTCTTTGCGATTCTGTGTATTCATTTCGTGTTAAAGCAATTTGTAGTTTAAATGCAACTGATACAAGTTATTGGTCTTCTGGATATATTTTTTCTACCCTATCTTGCAATACCGTTGTAAATAATTATGAAAGTAGCTCCGAAAATATTATAGTTTCTCCAAATCCTGCTTTTGATAAAATTTCAGTAAAAACACCTGATAACGCATTATATATATATCAAATATTTGATTATCAAGGTAAATTGATTAATGAAAATATTTTAAACAACAAAGATATTGAAATATCAAATTTAACAACTGGTATTTATGTTTTAGTAATTTACAATAACAACCAATCATATTTTGCAAAATTTAGTGTAGTACGATGACTTATAAAAATACCATTTAAAATTAAAGGTTTTAATGAATTGACTCTTTAATATGATTTGCATTATAAAAAGCAGTTTTCATTAATTTATAATCACTAAATTTGTAATTTAAACATAATTACAATGAAAACCGCAATAAAAGAAAGATTTTTAAAATATATAG
>CAZRCF010000372.1:0-3045 GCA_964598505.1 uncultured Lentimicrobiaceae bacterium
GATATATATTATTTAGTTCGTATTGAGCCGTTATTTTTGGGCTAACCGACCTTCTACTTCTGTTTTTAATTTCATTAATTTGATAAATAGTTAAATATTGTATTGCTTGTGAAGGATTTTCGATATAAAAAGCTCCATCGTGATAACTTGCATAATCGAAACGTGCACCTAATTGCAAACGAAGTTTTTTGTTCAATAACAGCCATTCATCTTGAATATAACCAGCCAAAAAATCCATTTTTCCTTTGTTTACAACCTTATCAGTTGAAGAGTAATAAATATCAGCAGCATCAACACTTCCCTGCCGAATATCGAAACCGAATGTTAGTTTATTTGATTCTGTAATAGAATGCGAATAGCTACTTAACAAACCAAAATCGCGACGCAAAGAGGTTACTTCGTATAATTGATAACTTTGGTCTTTTAAACTTTCGTTCATTTTTCCATAATTTTCGTCAAGCCAAAAAGCATTTACAACCCAATTACTTTTTAATGATTTTCCTTTATAAGTAATTGCATAACGATTTGTATTATATTTACTGTATGTTCCGTCTTTTTCATATACTTTATCGCCACCACCGTGCTTATCATCATAAAAAGTATAATTAAATTCTATGCTGTTGTTTTTGTTAAAATCGTAACCAATCTTTGCCAAACTTCCAATTTCATTCAAATAAGTATTAACCGAATACTGTGTTCTTAAATTTTCGGGAAATGTATTATATCCATCGCTTTTACTCCACAAACCCGAAAAAAGCCAATATAAACCTTTATCAGAATTTTCATTTGTTTTACCCATTAAATTTAACCTACCAATACCAGTATTATAAGTTCCATATTCAAATCCGGCACTTCCTTGAAACTTTTTATTTGGTTTTTTTGTTACAATACTAATAACACCAGCCATTGCATTATTGCCATACAATGCCGAACCCGGACCTTTTAAAACCTCCATCGATTCAATAGTTTCTTTATTAAAAAGATTCCAGTTTACTCCTCCTCCATCAGTTTTATTTACAGGCACACCATCAACCAAAACCAACATTCGCGATTGATCTTTTGAGCTTAAACCTCTGGAACTCACTGTTGATTTTGCCGATAAAATTCCAAAGTTTCTATTTATATAAATTCCCGATGTATATTGAAGTGCATCGTCTAGCGACTTTCCCACATTAAGTTCTATCTGTTTTGATGATATATAAGCTACTTTTGATGGCACATCTAAAAGCCTATTTTCTGAGCGAGTGGCAGATATCACAATGGGATTTGTTATAATAAATTTTGGTTCTAATTTTATTTCTAAAGGTTCTTTTAATGGTATCGAAATAGTTACTTTTTTCTTTATATATGAAATATGGGAAATTTCAATTGTAATATCTTCTGTATTTTTATGATTATACTGAAAAAAACCATTTGCATTAGTAACTATAAATTCATTACTGTTATAAATATAAATATGTGCTTCGGAAATTGGCAAATCAGTAGAATTATCTTTAATAATGCCTTTTACCTCATTTTGAGATACCGCAAATAAAGATATTGACAAAAAGCAGAACAACATTATTATTTTTTTCATAAGCAAAAGTTTATAAAAAAACCCAGTATAAGCAAATATGCTTTTACCGGGTTAATTATTTTTATAAATTATTATTGAACAATAATTTTTTTATTGTATTGTAAACCTTCTAAATCTTTTAATCGAATAAAATAAATACCACTGCCATAAGCTGATAAATCGATATTTAATTCAGTTAAATTATCGTTTTTTGCGTAAACTACTGAACCAATTTGATTAATAATTTCAATATTGCTTATTGATTTATCACTAACTATTTTAATTATTCCATTCGATGGATTTGGATAAATATTAATACTATTTGAAGAATATAAAATTTCTTCAATACCTACATTTGCAGCAGTTCCTGTTACAATAATATCATCAATTTTTGATATTGCTAAAGGATCAATAGTTGTACCCGAAGTGTTTAAATTTGATGATAATACCCAACGAACAGAAATATTTGAAGTAGCAGTATCGGCACCCGATGGTAATTGAACTTCACTAACAACTCCTGTTGCCCAATCGTTTGCACAATGAATAGTATCGTTTGAAATATTTTCCCAAGTTGCTGCTGATCCTTTTCTCCACTGAATTAAAAAATCTTTTGGTCCTCCACCATTTTGATTTCCGGCACGTTGTTTTGATGATATTTTAATATCTTTATATCCATCAGTTTTGAATTTAAGAGTCCAATATTTTGTACCAACTCCATTGTCCCAACCAGTGGTTGTAGCTGCACTATCACCAGTTACTTGCCCCGTAGTATAAGTTGTGGGTCTTGCAACATCATCTTCAGTTCCAATAAATCTCGAAGCGTTTATTGCAAGTCCGTAATTTGGTGTTAATTGCGAATTTGGAAACGACCAACCTACAATTGTGTCTTGTGCCATTGTAAAACTCATTGCTGCAAAGCATGAAATAATAAGTAATGTTTTTTTCATTTTTGTTTGTTTTTGTTTGTTATTGTTTATTTTTGAATTTTCATATCGAAATCAATATAACCTGACTCAGCTCCACTAATTGCGTTTACTTTTATCAATCCTGTTTTGTTATTTATAGTTTTAAAAGGGATAACTTTACCAACATCAGCCCATTTATATTTTCTACTGCTTATACCTGCCCCCGAATGAAACGATGAAACCAATAATCTATCATCGGTTGTTGCGTCAAATTGTGCTGTTGATACTACTGTTACATAATCCCAATCGGTATAATTTTTCACACTCCAACTTGCAATTGAAGGCAAGTAAGTTGGTGCATCTTGGTCGCCTGCTGATGAAAATGTGTATGATGGTATTCCGCTCGAAATATAATAATAACCAACTATATGGATATTACTTTCATATCCGCCAACAGTTGATGGAGTAAAAATATTATTTGTAAATGGATTTAAAAATGAGCCATAATCTGAGTTTTGCATTCCCAATTTAATATTTGTAAAAGAGTATATTTCGCCATAGGTTGTTGATGTATCACGAGTAATA
>CAZRCF010000373.1:0-3024 GCA_964598505.1 uncultured Lentimicrobiaceae bacterium
AGCAAGCTTCCGAATTAAGCAAAACCGTTACTTTGATAAGGTAATTGTTGTTTTAAATAATAAAATATTCAGTCCTATCTTTTATTCAGTATATAGCATAAAAGATAGGACTGATAGTAATTACTTCAACCATTTTATAATGAATATTTCAACCATAATTAATCAAGCAAATACCCAATCGTCAATCAAGCTAATTTCGACTAAAGTATTAGAAGGAAAGCGTATAAGCATTGACGAATGCGTTGAATTGTACGAAAAATCAGATTTAGGTTTGTTGGGAATGCTTGCTAATCATATTAGAGAGCTAAAAAACGGAAATAATACGTATTTTAATAAAAATCTTCATATTGAGCCTACCAATATTTGTATTCACAACTGCAAATTTTGTTCGTATTCAAAAAAAATAGGTGGCGATGGCTGGGAATATAGCATTGACGAGATGCTTGAAACAATTAATAAAGCTGATAATTCTATTACCGAAGTTCACATTGTTGGCGGCGTGCATCCGCTTCGCGATATTCACTATTATGGTAACTTAATCAACCAAATAAAAACTGCAAAACCACATCTTCATATTAAGGCATTTACAGCAGTTGAAATTGATTATATGATTAAAAAAGTCGGTATTAGTGTGGATGAAGGGGTTCAATTATTAAAAAACTACGGATTAGATTCTGTGCCAGGTGGAGGTGCCGAAATATTTGATGAAACCTTGCGTGCAGAAATTTGCTCTTCTAAAACATCTTCTACTCAATGGCTTGCCGTACACGAAGTTTTACGTTTAGCTGGAATTCCAAGTAATGCTACTATTTTGTATGGTCATATAGAAACGTATCGCCATAGAGTCGAGCATTTGAACAGATTGCGAATTTTACAAGACAAAACCAATGGATTTAATGCTTTTATTCCTTTAAAATTTAAGCATAAAAACAACACAATGTCCGAAATTAAAGAAGTTTCGGTAGTTGAAGATTTGAAAAATTATGCCATTTCCAGAATATTTTTAGATAACTTCCCTCATATAAAAAGCTATTGGCCCATGGTAGGCAAACAGTTAGCTCAATTATCGCTATCTTTTGGTGTAGATGATTTTGATGGAACTATCAACGATTCCACAAAAATTTATTCTTTAGCAGGTTCTGAAGAGCAAAACCCATCTATGACTACTGAGGAAATGGAAGAGCTGATAAAAGCTGTTGGTAGAATTCCTGTTGAAAGAGATTCGTTGTACAATCCAATAAATTTGTAATTTTTCTTCAAAAAATTATTTCAATTGATTGAAAAAGAGAATATAAAAAAGAAAATTTACGATAAACAGACTGCTTTTTTAAAAGCTCAGCATTATTGTGCCTATCAAGAACGTTCGCAGCAAGAAGTACGTAATAAATTATATGATTGGGGTTTACACAATGCTGATGTTGAGAATATTATTGTTGATTTAATAGAACAAAATTTTATCAACGAAGAACGATTTGCAATGCTCTTTGCCGGTGGTAAATTCAGAATTAAAAAATGGGGAAGAATTAAAATTAAGAATGAACTTAAATTACGAAAAATAACACCCTATTGTATTCGCAAAGCTATTGAATCTATTGATGATAAAGAATATATTGAAACGTTGAAAGAATTAATAGAAAAAAAAACCGCCCTAACAAAAGAGAAAAATAAATTCAAAAAGTTTTCAAAAATTGCCAATTTTATAATTTCAAAAGGATTTGAAAGAGAATTGGTTATAGAATTAATGAAGGAGAACATGGATTAATACCGAATTATTTTCTTAAATCCGCAAGCTCTTTTTTGCTTGCCACAAAAAAGAAATATATATTCTTTTTTGCAAACTTAGATAAAAATTGACGATTTATAAGCGACCCGAATAAAAAATCAAGACAGTAGCCGTATCATTTTTTGATACTATTTGTTTTAATTTTGTTAACAAGCTCGAAGCTCAATGTCTAATTTAAAACATATCATATGAAAACGGTCTGCGGTTTTGACGTACACAAAGATATTGTATTTGTTTGTATTTTGTTTCCCGATGGGAAAAAATAGAATTTTTTGGGGATATCTACTATAGAACTGTATCAACTGTTTTCCGCAATGGAGCACCCTATAAAAATTTGACGATATTATAAAGCTCGGACTGATCATTATCCATTTTCATAAGGGTTGACTTAACATGTTTAGACTGCGGAAGCGTATAAGTTATTTGATACATATTATGAGTTAGCTCAACAGCTCTTTTTACAGACAAAGTTGGCAAACTCGTGTTCAAAGATTTGTTTCTTTATCTTATCGGGTTCGTTCTTTATTCTTGCCCCCAATATATATTCGTATTCCTTGGTTTCTAATGCTTTTATGTTTTCTGTTGACAGCAAGCCAGCATCGGCAACCACAATCGGCTTATTTAAATTATATTTGGCACTTATTTTTTCAAGGAATGGAATAAGTGTGTGCCCTTCAAATATATTTCCTTCATAAATATCATATCCGATAGCGTAGCCTTCTGTTCCAACCAATAATCCAAGAAAAATATGTGGATTACTGTGTTTACCGTCTTTAACTTACTTAGTGGATAAGCGATACGTGCAATTACTATATGTCGGAAAAGGTTCTGCTGTAATGCATCAAACCCAATTTTATCGTAAAGTTTTCCAAAAATAAGTTCTGAACCAACAATACGAATGTTAGCATTACTTAGATTCGAAAATATATTTTCTATCTGCAAATCGTTTTCCCAAACAAACAATTCTGGTTGCTTGGATAAGCGGTCTATCTCTTGTTTCCTTAAATAATTGAGTTTGGTTAGTTCCTGTTCTGTTCGACCATTGCCAATTGTTTGTAAAACCTTGTATTTACCTCGTAGTTTCTGGATTATTTGAACACTAACACTACCTGATTTATTCCTTTTTTCTCATAAAAACATGGCTTATGCAATTTGGGACACCCAAAATTACAAAAAATATTTTATTACTGCTTGATTATCTGTATGTTGTAATTATTAATACTATTTCTGCAGAAAACAGG
>CAZRCF010000374.1:0-3001 GCA_964598505.1 uncultured Lentimicrobiaceae bacterium
CCAAGTATTTTCAACATTGATTTCCAACTTTGCTCTTTACCAAATAATTTTGGATAAACTTCACCATCTTCATCTTTATCAATTATAACAATTTTGGGTGCAGGAGTTAAGCAATGCTGAATTCCTCCATAGCCACCAATAGATTCTTGATAAGCACCGGTATGAAATAATCCGATATATTGAGTTTCTTCACCAATTTTTGGTAAAAAAACTGCATTTGCATGAGTTTCCGAATTATAATAATCGTGGCTATCGCAAGTTAAACCACCCAAAAAAACGCGTTCATATTCTTTATCCCAATTATTTATTGCAAGCAATATAAAACGCTGATTAATAGCCCAAGTATCGGGCAAAGTGGTCATAAATGAACTATCAATCATATCCCACAACTCACGATCGTTTTGCTGTTTTTGTTGAATAATTGAATATAAAACGGCACTACTTTCGCCAACAGTATATGAGCCAAATTCGGTGAAAATATCTGGTTCTGGAATATTATTTCTATCACATATATTTTTAATTTGTGCAATAATCTCTTCTGCCATATATTCATAATCGTAATCAAACGACATTGAGTTTTTAATTGGAAATCCACCACCTATATTCATTGAATCCAATTCGGGACAAAGTTTTTTTAATTCACAATATACATTAACACACTTTGTTAATTCATTCCAATAGTATGCTGTATCGCTGATACCTGTATTTATAAAAAAATGGAGCATCTTTAGTTCAAACTTTGGATTATCACGAATTTTTTCAATATAAAATGGTAAAACATCATTATATCTAATTCCTAATCGAGATGTATAGAACTCAAATCGAGGTTCTTCTTCTGCTGCAATACGAATACCTATCTTGCATTTAGTATTAATTAATTCATCTAATTGCTCAAGTTCAACCTTGTTATCTAAAATTGGAATTGTATTTGAAAATCCTTTATGGATAAAATCAACTATATTTTCGATATATGTATTTTTTTTAAATCCATTACATATAATATAATGTTCGTAAGTAAACTTGCCTTGTTCAAACAAATTTTCAATAATATTGAAATCAAATGCTGATGAAGTTTCGATATGTACATCATTTTTTAAAACCTCATCGAGTATATATGAAAAATGCGAACTCTTAGTGCAGTAGCAGTAATGATAATCGCCTTTATAGTCGGATTTAGCAATAGCAACATTAAACCAACGCTTAGCACGCTGTATATTTTGGCTTATTTTTGGTAAATACGTTATTTTAAGCGGAGTACCATATTGTTTAATTAAATCCATTAACGATATTCCATGAAAATTTAATTCATTATCATCAACACTAAATTCCTCTTGCGGAAATACAAATGTTTGGTCAATTAAATCAATATAGTTCTTTTTCATTTTGCAATATTATTTAATTAATAAGTTTGCAAATGTACAATATTTTTAAAATAAATATTCATTTTTTTTAAATCTAAATTGATTACATTGTATATTTTTTATCAATGTAGGTTGATTGGTTTGATTTTTTTATGCAAAAAAATTAGTATTTTGCAACTCGTTTAAATCTGTTGTGCGAAGTTTACGAACTTCACATAATGATTGAGATGCTTCATTGTGTTTAGTATTTATTAACTCGGTATGCGATTTAGAGTCGCACTCCCAATAATTTTAATCTTATTTAAAAACAAACAAATATTCATCAGATGACTCAATTAGTCATCTGATGAATTGTCTACAATACTAATCTTTTACAATTTTTCTAATTTCAAAAGTTTTGCCGTTATGAAGTTTTAAAAGGTAAATGCCTGACGAGAAGTTTTTTGTTTCTACAATAGTTTTATCAATCAAATTTCCTTTATAAATTACTTTACCTATTGAATTGATAATTTCAATATTAGTTGAAATGGTGTTCCTTTCCATTTCTATGGTTAACTGATCGATAGCTGGATTTGGAAATATAAATATTTTGTTTTTTTCAAATTCATTAATACCTGTTATATTTGAAACAGTATTAGATTTAACAGATATTAGACTTTTGCTACTTCCGCAATTTTGATTATAAGATATATAAAACTTAACATATCCAGACGCTGTAGCACTTGGTAATAAAATGTTATGAAAACTTGCTGGACGGGAAGTGAGTGAATCTACTTCTCCTGTCGATTTTATTCCATTAAGTTGATAGGTAGGTTGTTCAGGAGCACCCAAAGTATACGTAAAATACGTGTCTCCTTGATATGCTGAAATAGATAGCCAAATAGTTATCATTTCTGATGAAATGTTGCCTAAATTATGACAAGTGTCTATCGGTTGGATCGCATACCCATTTTCTTCAGATTGTGGATTAGACGTCATATCTATCCATTGTCCAATATTAAAATCTACAGTATCTACTGGAGTTAAAATATTATTCAATGCTCTTTTGAAGATGATTTGTTTATCTCCTTGAGTGTTTGCACCATCCCATAAAATTTTATTTTTCTGGGCTGTCTGATCAAAGGTCGCGGCACATCCTTCACCATCAACATGGATAAAGATGATATTAAAACTATCAGTAATTATATTACATGCTGAAGATACTTGTACCCAATAGACATTGTTATTCGTGGTTATAGTCTTTAGTGTGTCACCTGTCGACCAGAAATATTTTGCATAAGCATTACTATTCCCAGCATCTAAAGCGATTGGAACTTGTCCACAAATTGTCTGGTCCACAAGATTTGGTGAGGTAACTATGCTATCAAAAAGAATATTCACCATAATAACAACTCCAGAATAATAACAACTGATAAGTCCAGAAGGACTAAGTGTATTGTATGTATTAGCAATGCATATGGTGTCACCATAAAAATCATACGGTGGCAGAGATATGTTCCAATCTTGCACGGTAGTTCCAGCTTTTTTGTGAATTATTACTGTATCTACAGTACTTTTACAATAATGATAGCTACTTGCATTTGTAACAGAATCCAAATAGAGATGTACGTTGGTTGCTTTTGTAGTTGTCCCTACGAAAA
>CAZRCF010000375.1:0-2998 GCA_964598505.1 uncultured Lentimicrobiaceae bacterium
TTTTCTGAAGAACAAAAGACGTTAACAGAACAGGAAAAATCTAAAAGCAAAAAAAACACAATTATTTGGGTAGGCGTTGCTTTAGTTGGAGTTGTTATATTAACAGTAACGTCTTTGATTATTTACAAAAGAGCAACACGTAGTGTATAAATAATTAATCCTGTCGTAATGAGGTGGAACTCTGACAGGATTAATAAATAAGTTAGATATGACAAAGGTACAACAAAAAAAAGAAGTTCGCAATATACCCTATGATAAATATTACATTGATAGTGCTAAATTTTTTATAGATGCTTCTTTTTTCACATCAATAGACATTCCCGAAAACTTTACAATTCTTGATTCAGATACAGGTGAAGAAATTGATAATTTCAAAAAATACAGTTTGTCAATTCCCTACAAAAACCACAAAATAACCATTGCTAATATTACAAAAAACCTTAAACAAGGTTGTATTAAAAAAATCCTTATTTATTTTCCCGCAAAAGTCAGATGTAACGAATATTTTTACGGAATAGACAAACAAACTGTGATAGACGTTTTAGATCATATTAGAAGCGTTGGTTATCTTAAATTTGATGATACCAATTACATCTACAAACAAATATACATAAAGGATTTGGACATAAAGTTAGATATGAAATTAAGTATAGAAGATAAAATCAACCTGAAAATCTTCAACACTAATTTGAAACAAATGTTTAACGGTTCTGAAGAAAACTTTCATTCATTTGATAGCAAAAAACAAGGTTTTGGAATATCCACGTACAAAAGAGAAACGGCATCCATTTCTAAACCGTTTTTAAAATTCTATGATAAATCATTTGAATTGAAATCCATAAAAAACAAAGACTTTTTTGATTTATTTAATGAAGCCTTGAAAGATCAGGTTAGAAACAACTTTATTTACCGTTATGAATTTACCCTGAAGGATAAAACATACTTTGATAAATTTGGAATATCCAATAAACTTGAAGACATACATGAAGTCATACAGGATAAATGGAAAGAGATCGGAAAGGCAATGTTAGACATTAATTTTCAGGTTAAAGTTCGCAAACCAAAAGACACATCAAAACTTACCCCAACAGAAAAAATACTTGCGTTGAATATTTTAACACTAAAAGAGTTTGGAATGAACTTGACAGAACAGAAAAATATCTACATAAGTCCTCAAACAGATAAAAAGAGCAGACACAGGGCATCATTACTATTTGATCGAATATATTATTTTGCAACAGTAGGTCATGCTAAAGAAATACAGGATACCTACGAAATGATTAATCATTGGTATAGAAAATTTGGCTTTTTTGATTAATTTGGATTGAAACCAATCCTTTTTGGGATTGAAATCAAATCCTTTTAGATTTGAAATCAGTACTAAATCGGTACGGTACTGAAAATAGTACCAATAAAAAAAACAACATGAATTACAAAAACTTTAATGCAATAGTCTTTACAGGTGATTTAACGGTGGGAAATAAAGGTTTTATACAATATCGCAAACAAACATCTGTTGATAGATTAAAATCATTCCTACACATAAAATATCCATTATGGAAATGGATGACAATATACGACAGAACCACCAATGAAAAAGAAGTGATAAAAAACACTTAATCCAAACACTTTTTTGCGTCTTTTTAAATTTTGTTTTTTTGTTTTTTTCCTTCCGACCGTTGATGGTCGGTGTATGGTACCCAAATATGTCCACCGCATAAAATTATTAACCTGATAATCAATGTTTTATAGTGTTTCTATTTACAAACATGATTATTGTTGATAATCAATTAGTTAAAAATTAACAAAAAGCAATTAAGGAGTCCTTAAGGAGTCCTTAATTTAACATTTAAAATACAGACGTTTTAGTAAAAACGTCTTCCGTCTACATTAAAAATTATTATATGATATATCAACACGTTAACAAACAAAGAAACCAAGTGGTAGACCAAATACTAACGTATTGAATAACAATTAAACAAACCATTGTTGAAAACTTGTATTATGTTTTGGTTGACCAAGGGGTTAATGTATTTATATTTGTAAAAAAAAACAACCATGCATATCAAAACAAAAACTTTAACAACCAAGGTATCCCCTGAAGAATATGGAATAGCTTGGCAAAAAGCAGCAAAAGCACAGTTAACTGTTTCTTTGTATATTCATAAATTGTTGTTTCCGCAAAATGAAAATAAGCAATTGAAGCTTAATGAAGGTGGTAATATTGGTAATGGTAATAGTAATGGTAATGGTAATAGTAATGCTGAAATTATTGAACTTCATGAAAAGAATGTGCGGCTGACAGTCAAGGCCGAGGATTTAACCGTTAAAGTAAAAACGCTTGAAAAGCAGTTGCAAGAATCATTAAATAAAAATGCTGTTCACGAAAAAGAGATGGGCAAACAGAAATCTGATTACGATAAAATAATAAGCAATCAGAAGATTGAATTAGAAAAGGCAAATAACAATTTAAAAAGCAATAAAGAATTTTTTGAAGAAATTAGATATATATATCGAAATATTCCATCTGTTTTTACGCTTGGCGAAAGACAAGCTATACACGAAAGAACAATGATAGTGTTGAAAAGGCATGGTGTATTGGAAAAATAGCAAAAAAGAGTTAAACACTCTTTCAGTGTGGTCGTCTACATGGCGATCACACTGTTTAAAAAACTAAATAAATAAATTTATGGACACATCAAATTTTGAAAAATTAGAATTAGAAGCTTTTTCAAACTTCGTTTCTCCTGATATAATAGCTAAAGGCGTTGGTGATACTGTACAAGGTTTAGGACAAATTGCATCAGCAGTTAAGAAAAGCGATCCAAAAGCACAGGTTGAAGCTATTTGCGGAAAACAACCGCATGGTACTTTAGGGTTTAAAAGTAAAAAGAAAAAGCAGGAAATAGATAATTGGAATAACTGTGTGAAAAAAAATTCAGAAAACAACTTTAGCCTTCAGGAAAAACAAATGATGCAACAAGCTTTTTCTGAAGAA
>CAZRCF010000376.1:0-2995 GCA_964598505.1 uncultured Lentimicrobiaceae bacterium
CCATCAACATTAAAAATTGGCATAAAAACAATACTAATGTAATCAAGATAAGCTAAATATTTATCGTTATCAATAATATTCCTTAAAAGTAGGAATCCTGCATCCTTACCATCAGGCTCACCTGCATGAACACAAGCTTGTATAAAAACAATAGCTCTTCCTGCATTACGAATTGCGGTAGGCGATTTACTTCCATTTTTATCTAAAATCAATATTGGAATTTCTCTGCCTTGAGGTGATTCTCCAATATTTATCATATTTATCATTTTAGAAGCTTCTACCAATAGTTCACAATATTCAATTGTTTGAGAATAATTAGGAGTTTCTTTAAAATGTGTTAATTCGAAATGCGTTTTTAAATCATCAGTTTTTTGTCCAAAAAGAAATATTGGAAAAAACATTGCTATTACTATCGAAAATGTCCTCATGTTTTTGTATTTTTGAACAAAAATAAGTTTTTTCTTATTAAATTCAACTTTATTTTAATTATTAATTATTTTTTTAATGGATAATTACAAAAAAGACCATAATCTTATTGAAGGAAAAAACTACGACTTTAAGATAATAAAAGAAGTTTCTATTGATAAAGAAGAATATTATATTTTAGAAACTCCACTTAAAACTCGTATGCTTTTACCTAAAAAACCTTATTTGCTTTATGATTTTCAGTTAAATACGACTATTAATTGCAAAGTAGATAAAATTAGTTGCAGTGGTAAAATTTATATTGAACCACAACATCCATTTTATAAAACAGGAGAGGTTTATCCATTTATGGTTGAAAAAGTTGAATTAATTAACAATTTATATAACTCAAAAACTAAAGTTATTATATTACAAGATAAATTACAAAATATTATTACAATTCCTGCGTGGACTAGTTTTAATTCAAATATTAATGAATTAAATTTACGTGTTTTAAGGATAAAGAAAGCGAAATTATTCGCACTTCCAATTAGTTTTCCTTATGGATATATACATAAAAACAGAAGAAAACTAACCTTAAAAATTATTGATGCTTTTTCAATTATAAATGAAGATTCTTATTATTTATTAGAAGATCAAGATCTTTACTGGCATTTATTACCTACAAAATACTTAGGAAATGATATTTATGATATTGGTTATAAGGTTATTGCATACACAAACCAACATCCTACCAATAACTATTATTATCTTGAACCTGAGCATCCTATATTTAAAAAAAATACAATTGAGGAATTCCATATTTTACAAATATCAACTATAAAAGATGAAGATAACCAATTTCAATGGCGAGTTTTACTTAAAGATAGGATAGGAATGGAACATGAAATATATTTATCCAAATCGGTAATAACAAAAAATTCAAAAACTGTAAAATTAAAAGTTGGCTTGATTAGAAAAGGTAAACTTAGCTTATCAATTATATAAATCAATAAATAGTTAGATAGAATAATTTTTTGATTAAGTTTTGTATTTAATATTGAAAATTTATATAAAATAAAAACTTTTAAAGAAACAAATTAATTAATTGATATCTAATAAATTATTATTTGAATTAGTTAATGTTATTAAAGAATAAATACTACTTTTATTAGCGTTTATTAGATTGTGATAATATTAATATTTAATATAATATTTGTAAAACATAAATATCCGATAATATATATTATGTTAAGTAAGAAAAATTAATACTCCTATATAAACAAATTAAAGATTCAATAAAATATACTATACTGTAATGCCAAAAACTAATTAGTAGTATTTGATTTAATTTTCTCAATTATATCTAAATAATATTTCATCTTTTCAATATCGCCTTTTACATTATTTAGTTCGCTTACCACAGTGAGAATTAAAATATTTTTATCATCGAGATTTAAATAATTATCAATAAATTTTTCAGATTTTAATAAAAATGCTTCAGCTTCCTTAGTTTTTAAAATATAACTTTCTGTTCCTGATACTTCATTACTTTGAACTATTTGAAGTTCCGATAAATACCTATTGTAATAAAGAACAATAATATTAAAAAGCAATTGCTTTTGCTCAGGAATTAAGCTAAATGAATTTAAATAAGCATTCTCAGCTTCCTCATACCTTTTATAATCTTGATAATAAACACCTAATATATTATATACTATTGCATCTTTATTGCTTAACTTTTCAAGTTTAGGTATTGCATTAACCATATTTTGCCGGTTACCTGCCCACTGATTTACATGGTAATCTTGTAAAACTAAGGTATAATTATTAGGAAATTTATTTGATGACTTAATTGCATATTCAATTGCATTTATAGTATCCCCTCTCCTTTTATATGATTCAACAATATATACCCAATTTTTGTAATCTTCAGGTTTTAAATCAATTGCTTCTTTAAAATACTTTTCTGATTTATAATAGCTTGTAACCATTAAAGCACTTAAACCTGCTCCAACAATATTTTGATAATCTCTTTTTATATCAATTATTTTTTCATAATCATTTAATGCACCTAAATAGTTTTTGTTCAAATATTTAGATTTGGCATTACTACTCAATATTGCAATACATGTATCTAAGCCTATTTGAGGTGTTTCAAGATATAGCTTATTAAAGTGTATTTTTTTATTTATCTTTAACGCTCTTGCAAAATTTGTTGCAGCACTATCAATTAAATATGGACGTCCATTTCCGTGAATTGAATCTTCTCGTTGCCAAATATAAAAACTAATTATTCCTTTGAAAAAGTAAAAATATCCTTCATCTTCGCGAACTGGTTTGTCAACAATTTTTTTTAATTCTGCAGGTGAATTTTCATTATCTCTGTTATATAATGTTTTTAATAATTTTTCATATCTAATTGTATCAACAATACCAATATATTTTTTGGTTTGACAAAATGATGAATATGACAATAATGAAATTAAAAACAATAATATGATTTTTTTCATAAATTTTATTTTTTTTAATAAAAAAGTCCCGATTAATCAATCGGGACTACAAATATAATATAAAAATATTATTTTTT
>CAZRCF010000377.1:0-2981 GCA_964598505.1 uncultured Lentimicrobiaceae bacterium
GCACAGAAAATGAAAAACGTTTATTTAAAGGTGATTTCAAGTTGTTTGTAAATCCAACTGGCAAATTTGTTATTGGTGGACCACATGGCGATACTGGACTTACCGGACGGAAAATTATAGTTGATACTTATGGTGGAAAAGGTGCTCATGGTGGTGGTGCTTTTTCGGGCAAAGATTCATCAAAAGTTGATAGATCGGCTGCTTATGCTGCTCGCCATATTGCAAAAAATATTGTTGCAGCTGATGTTTGCGATGAAGTTTTGGTACAAGTTGCTTATGCAATTGGAGTTGCTCAACCAGTTGGTTTATACATAAATACATATAATACTGCTAAAGTAAAAGATAAAAGCGGTAAAAAATTAACTGACGGACAAATTGCTGAAGTAATAAACACACTATTTGATATGCGTCCTTATGCAATTGTAAAACGTTTTGGTTTGAAAAATCCAATTTTCTTGCCAACTGCTTCTTATGGGCATTTTGGCAGAAATCCTTTTACTGAAGAGGTAGAGGTTTTCTATAGCAATAAAGAAACTACAACTAAAAAAGTTGATGGTAAAGATAAATTCTTTAAAAAAGTTGAATTCTTTGGTTGGGAAAAATTAGATTACGTTGATAAAATTAAAAAAGCTTTTGGCATATAATTATCAATATTTAAAATAAAAAGTCTCGCCAAAAGCGAGACTTTTTATTTTAAAACAATTTATACTAAAATGAATTATATAACAATACAATAAATACAATTTTTTTCCTTTTACTTTTGTCTTGAAACAAAAGTAAAGCAAAAATTCAAGACTGCACCAAAAAAGCTAAAAAAGACACCATTTTTACTAAGCGAACCAAGCAATAAACGATATTTAAGTAATTTTTTATTAGCGTGACGGATTTCGCAGTTTGTAATCTATTAGCATCATAGCACCCGCCTCGCTTTATACGTAAAAATGGTGTCTTTTTCTTAACACTTTTTTGCTGAGGTCGGTCTTAAATCAATTTGATATATACTAACAATTATTAGACTAAGTATAATTTCACTTTGGTATAATCAATTACATTCCCGCAGCTTGACAAGCAGTAATCGCAACTACATTAACAATATCTTCAACTGAACAGCCACGCGATAAGTCGTTTATTGGAGCTGCCATTCCTTGCATAACAGGACCAATTGCTTCGGCTCCTGCAAGACGTTGAACTAACTTATATGCAATATTGCCAACTTCTAAGGTAGGAAAAACTAAAACATTAGCTTTGCCTGCAACTGAACTTCCGGGAGCTTTGCTAGCACCTATCGAAGGCACTATTGCAGCATCAGCTTGCATTTCGCCATCAATTAAAAGATCGGGAGCCATCTCTTTTGCTAATTTTGTAGCACTTATAACCTTATCAACCATTTCGTGTTTTGCACTTCCTTTTGTAGAAAAACTCAGCATTGCAACACGCGGTTCAATACCTGCTATTGCCTTAGCTGTTTTTGCTGTTGTAACAGCTATTTCAGCTAATTCTTTATCCGTAGGATTTGGATGAGCAGCACAATCGGCAAAAACCATAATACCATCATCGCCCCACTGTTTATCTTTCATTACCATAATAAATGCACCCGATACAACACTAACTCCTGGTAATGTTTTAACAATTTGAAATGCAGGACGTAAAACATCACCAGTTGAATTTTGAGCTCCGGCAACTTCGCCATCTGCTTCTTTGTTTTTTATTAATAAAACTGCTAAGTATAAAGGATTTTCAACAAGTTTTTCGGCTTGTTCAATTGTCATACCTTTGCTTTTACGCATTTCAAAAAGCATGTTTGTATATTTCAATTTATCAGCATTGTTTATTGGGTCTATAATTCTTGCTTTTGAAATATTTTTTAATCCATTTTTTTCTGATAGTTTGTGAATTGCAATTGGATTACCAATTAATATTACATTAGCCAAACCTTCTTCAATGATAATGTTTGCAGCTTTAAGAGTACGTTCTTCGGTGCCTTCGGGAAGCACAATACACTTGTTGCATTTACGAGCTTTATCCCAAATTTTTTCTAATAATTCCATGATTTTTTTATTTTTTTATTTTGCGGCAAACGTACATTTTTTTTTTGTTACTTTGAGTTAATAAAAAGTGAATAAAAAAAGTTCGAGCAAAAACCCGAACTTTATTTATATAAATAATATAAAGAGTTTAGCTTTCATATTCTTTTAATCGTTCCATTAATTTTTTACGAGTGAAAAAAATTCTGCTTTTTACTGTACCTATTGAAATATTCATATTATCAGCAATTTCTTTGTACTTAAAACCTGCAACGTGCATTTCAAAAGGTTTACGTTGATCAAATTTTATTTCTTTTATACTTTTTACAATTTCTTTTATGCTGTAATTATTATCTGTTGGAGTATAATTATTCATTATTGAGCTATTAATAAAATATGTATCATCAGTATAGTCGATCATTGTATTTGTCTTTATTTTACGACGGTATGCATTAATAAAAGTATTTTTCATGATAGTGTATGTCCAAGCTTTTAGGTTAGTATCATCATCAAATTTATCTTTATTTGTAATTGCTTTTAATAACGTATCTTGTACTAAATCTTTAGCGTCATCGTCGTTTTTTGTTAATGAAAATGCAAAATAATTCAAATGATTTTGCAAATTTGTAATTTGAGTATTAAATTCTATTGCTGTCATAATTATTTATTATTAATTTGATTTTTTTACTTTTGCATTTATTAAATCTTTACTATCTTTATTTTTGTCAAAATTACGATAAGTAACTGCCTGTGTCAAATCAATAATTATTATACTAATATAAGAAAAACTTATGACTAAAATTAATTTGAAATTGACAGAATACTAATTAGTGCTTGTACGAAAATGCTTGTTTGTTCCTTTTTATGTCATTTTATATGTTGCATCTCGCTTTTTGTCAGGCTGAACGTTTTTGTCATCCTACATTTGCAAATTATAAAAAAGGATTAAATTTGAAT
>CAZRCF010000378.1:0-2964 GCA_964598505.1 uncultured Lentimicrobiaceae bacterium
AACCTTTGTCATACTGAACGAAGAGAAGTATCTCTATTTTGTTATACTGAACAAAGTGAATGAGATTCTTCGCTAAGGCTCAGAATGACAAAATCATCGCTCAGTGTGACAAACATATTGCGACAGGCTCATTACGAAAGCTGAGTAAGCCCCACAAAGTTGCAAAATGTTTTACATATAAAGAGTGAGGCTGCAAATTGCAGCCTCTCTCTTTATTATAATTAAAAACCTTAAAATTATTAGTTAATTATAACTTTTCCAGTAAATACTTTTGTTCCTTGAGTAACTTTTAACATATAAATACCAGCTTTTAAATTGCTAACATTTAATGTTTCGATAGTATTATTTGTGTTAATTTCTTTAACATTTTGTCCTACAATATTGTATAATCTAATATTTGAAACTACATTGCTATTTAATTCAACTTTTAAACTATTATTAGCAGGATTTGGACTGTATGAAATATTAAAATCATTTGAATTTTCCGAAACTCCAACTTGATCAAAATTAGTTAAACCTGTAATTTTGTATTCAATATAATGGTGTTCATATGCAAAAGGAGCAGTCCAAGCAATAGAAGGGTGATACTTTCCATTCCAATTTTGAGTATTAATATTATATCTAACAGATTTATGCAAAACATAAGACATGTTCCAATCCCTCTTTCTGTATGAACTCATATAACCACCATCATTTTCTTCATAAGAAATAAATGTTAAATTATTTTTTTTATTCAAAGTATCAGTCAAAGAATATGAATAGCCTGGAATAAATTTGAAAGCTGCAGCTATCAATTTATAAGTAGAAATTGGTAATGATGATGTAGGAATTTGTAAAACAAGGATACCATTATCATTAGTATCAGCAGCTATTACATCATTTAATGGTATTTTATAGGTAACTTTGTTAACATCCTTATAGTCGTTATTTATCGAATCGTAAGGAAGTCGAACATATCGAATTGTATCAACTCCAAAATTTTGTGCAATTTCATTAGCCCAACCTCCAGTTGAATAAGTTGAAGCATTGTTTATTACTACATCTATTTGAAGGGTATCAATTATACTGTGATTAGGGTGATGTCTTTCATATAAGCAGTAAAATTTTATTGAGTCTAAAGTAAATGTGCTATTAGATTTTAATAATAGTTCCCCGGGTTTATTCACAATATCGTTCCAATACTCACTGGTAACATCAATAACATCTGCTAATTGATGTATAAAAGGGTTGCCAATTGTACCATCAGAATATAAATAACTTATATTTGAATCGGGAAACAAATTTTGAATATCACCAGGACGAGTTGCAATTCCCATATATCCCATTGCCGATTCATAATAATTAAACCACCTGCTATTACCTTTACTATTTGTACTTTGTGTTTTGGTATTTTTAATTGGTGTTTCCCTTTCAATTGTTTTATCATTATATTCAACAGTTTGTTCTTGCCCAAAAACAAGGACAATTGCCATAACTAATGTTAAGGTTGTAATTAATTTTTTCATTTTTTTTGATTTTTGTGATTAATTTTGATTTTTTATTTAATTTTTATGGTTGCAAATATAATATTATTTTTGATAAAAATATTACAAATATTTTATGGAACAAAAAATATTTAACTTTTATTTTATCATATAAATAGAGAGGCTGCAAATTGCAGCCTCTCTATTTTAAATTAAATACTTATCAAAAATTATTAGTTAATAATAACTTTGCCTGTAAATACTTTTGTTCCTTGGGTAACTTTTAGCATATAAATACCAGCTTTTAAATTGCTAACATTCAATGTTTCAATAGCATTGTTTGTGTATATTTCTTTAACATTTTGTCCAACTAAATTAAAAATACTAATAGTTGAAGTTCCATTACTATTAAGTTCTACTTTTAATTCATTACTAGCAGGATTTGGTCCATATGAAATATTATAATCATTTGAAATTTCCGATACTCCAACTTGAGAAAAATTTGTCAAACCTGTAATTTTATATCTAATATAATGGTGTTCGTAAGCAAATGGTGCAGTATAAGTATAAGTAGGACAGTAAAATCCATTCCACCCTTGTAAATCTTTATCATATCTAACATCTGTTGGTAAAACAAAAGAAGTATTATAGTCTCTTTTAACATAAGAACTCATATAACCACCATCATTTTCTTCGTGAGAAATAAACATAAAATTATTTTTATTATTCAAGGTATCAGTCAATGAATAAGAGTAACCAGGAATAAATTTAAAAGCAGATGTAATTAGTTTAAAAGTAGAAATTGGTAATGATGTTGTAGGTATTTGAATAGTAAGAATACCATTATCAGTAGTATCGGCAGCAACAGCAGCTGTTAATGGAATTTTTACAGTAACTTTACCTGGATTGTTCATATTGTTATTTGCATAACTATAAAGTACATCCATATAAATTACTGTATCAACACCATAAGGTTGTTCAGGTTCCTGAACCAAAGGCCATGGCACATAAGTACCCGGGTTATTTACAACAATATCAAATTGAAGAGTGTCAACAATACTAGTGTTCGTATGATTTCTTTGATACAAACAATTGATTTCAACTGTATCCAATTGGAATGTGCTATTTGATTTTAAAATTAGTTCGCCTTCTGCATTTACAGGGTCATTCCAATAATTACTTGTTACATCTATCATATCTACTATTTGGTGTATAAAAGGATCACCAATAGTTCCATCGCTATATAAAATACTTATAGAAGAATCAGGAAATAAATATTGAATATCACCAGGTCGGGTAGCAATTCCCATATATCCCATTGCCGATTGATAGTAGTGGAACCATCTACTTGCACTTTTTTCATTTGATTTTTCAATTTTTGAAATACCAATTGGGGCTTTGCTTTCTATTGTTTTTCCGGTAATTTCTTTAGTTTGTCGTTGCCCAAAAACAAGAGCAATAGCCATAACTAATGTAAATGTTGTAATTAATTTTTTCATTT
>CAZRCF010000379.1:0-2953 GCA_964598505.1 uncultured Lentimicrobiaceae bacterium
GAGTAAGGGGTAACCGGTTACCGGTGCATGGTAAAAGGTACAAGGGAAAAGGAAAAAGGAAAAAGGAAAAAGTGAGAAGTCGGAAGTGGGAAGTTAGAAGTGATTTGCTGATTTGCTGATGTGATGATGTGATGATATTTCGACTTCGCTCAATACAAGTGTGATAATAAAAATTGCTTAGTGACACTTAGTGTCCTGAGTGCCTAAGTGGTGAGAAAAACACGAAGATACAGAGAACATAGAGATAAAAACAAAGTCGGAGTGCGACTCGCAGTCGCACCCCGACTATTACTTTTAGTGTTAATCTGCCTTTTCTGTGTTATCAGCGTTCTTTTTAAAAAAACTTTGCGAATTCTTTGCGTTTCTTTTGCTGACTTTGCGGTAAAATAAACACGAAGAAAAAACAAACAGCTAATCGCTATTAAACTTTATTCTGCGTTAATCAGCTTAATTATTGTTATTGGTGTTCTATTAAACCTTCTATATTGAACTCACTATTTATTGTTTTCCATGTTAAAATAATTAAAAAATAGTATCTATATTTCTATTTCAGCAATAAAACACTATTTTTAATTACCTTTGTTTTCGATAATAATACAATTTTACAAAATATTATTGTTGATTTTTTGAAAATAAATATTAATTGATAATGAACTCAATGTCTTCAGAATCGGAAGTTTTGCAAATAGATGTAGATGGATTAATTGCATCAAAAAATGCAAAACTATATAAATTATTGCCACGTTTTATACTCTCTTATTTAAAGCGAGTTATTCACCAAGACGAGATAAACGATTTTCTATCGAAAAACCAAAATGTCTATAATGTTGATTTTGCAGATAGTGCAATGATAATGCTAAATGCAAAAATAAAAATTGTAGGCGAAGAGAATATTCCAAAAACGGGTAATCCAATTTTGGTTTCAAATCACCCTCTGGGAGGCTTAGATGGTATTGCTCTTATAAGTACTTTAGGAAAATATCGAAGCGATTTAATTTTTCCGGTAAACGATTTACTTTTGTATTTGCGGAATATGAATGGCATTTTTTTGCCAATAAACAAGCACGGACGAAATCCTTCAGAATCGGTTAAAATTTTCGATCAAGCATTTGCCGATGAAAACCTTATATTGTATTTTCCTGCCGGTTTATGTTCCAGAAAAACAAAAGGTAAAATTATTGATTTAGAATGGAAAAAAACAGTTATTACAAAAGCCAAAAAATATAAAAGAGATATTGTTCCGGTTCATTTTAGCGGAAGAAATAGTAACTTTTTTTATAATTTAGCTAATATCCGAAAGTTTTTTGGTATAAAAGCAAATATAGAAATGCTATATTTAGCTGACGAAATGTATAATCAAAAAAATGCAACTTTTACTATAACTTTTGGCAAACCAATTTCTGTAGAAACTTTTACTCGTGAAAAAACCGATATTCAATGGGCTCAGTGGCTCAAAGAACAAGTTTATAAAATTAGTAAGTTGTAAGTTTGTTATATTTTAAAATTTAATATCAAATGAAACCAATAATAGAACCAATAGATAGACAATTAATTGAAAAAGAATTTTCAAAGGATAAACTTATCAGAAAAACTAATAATGGAAATAATGAAATTTATATTGTAAATGCACACAATGCACCAAATGTAATGCTTGAATTAGGTAGAGTTCGCGAGCTAACATTTCGTGCAGCCGGCGGCGGAACAGGTGAAGAGGTTGATATTGATGAATATGATACTGCTGAAGTGCCTTTTGAGCAATTAATTGTTTGGAACCCTGAGGATAAAGAAATTGTAGGCGCATATCGATTTATATTAGGTGGTAATTTACCTTTTGGCTCCGATGGACAACCATTAAGCCCTACTGCACATTTGTTTAAATATTCCGAAGAGTTTATAAAAAACTATTTACCATACACAATTGAGTTAGGGAGGTCGTTTGTACAGCCTCAATATCAGCCATCTGTAAATCTTCGTAAAGGTCTTTTTGCGTTAGATAATATTTGGGACGGTTTGGGTGCAATAGTTGTTGATAATCCTCAAATAAAGTATTTTTTTGGCAAAATGACTATGTATAATTCATATAATCGTGTAGCTCGCGATATGATTTTATATGTTTTAGAAAAATATTTTGGTTGTAAAGAAAATTTGGTTATACCTATTGAAAATCAAATAATTAATACTACAATAGAAGATTTAAAAGCTATTTTTACCGGTACTTCATTTGACGAGGATTATAAAATTTTAGTTAAGCAAGTTCGTCTGTTCAATGTAAATATACCACCGTTAATTAATATTTATATGGGTTTAACTCCTACAATGAAATGTTTTGGAACATCATCAAATATTAATTTCGGAGAGGTTGAAGAAACAGCAATAATGATAACTATTGACGATATTTACGAAAATAAAAAAGAGCGACATATTTACTCCTACATGCAAAATAATAAATAATGAATATCACAAAAGCAGAATTTCTGCAAAGCAATACCGATTACAAAAAGTGTCCTGCACCCAATTTGCCCGAATATGCTTTTATTGGTCGTTCAAATGTTGGTAAATCGTCGCTAATTAATATGCTTACAGCACAAAAAAAGTTAGCACTTACTTCTTCGCGACCAGGCAAAACCCAACTTATAAACCATTTTATTATAAACGATAAATGGTATTTAGTCGATTTACCGGGTTTTGGTTATGCAAAAATATCAAAAACATCTCGCGAAAAGTGGTCGATAATGATTTCGGAGTACCTCGGAAATCGTGAAAATTTAATGTTAGTATTTCTATTGATAGATTCTCGAATTCCACCTCAAAAAAATGACTTAGATTTTATAAATAAGCTTGCTAATGGCGGAATGCCTTTTGTCTTAGTTTTTACCAAAACCGATAAAATTTCAAAATTAAGTGTAAGCAAAACTATTGAAGATTATAAAAATATTTTATCTGAAGACTGGGA
>CAZRCF010000380.1:0-2951 GCA_964598505.1 uncultured Lentimicrobiaceae bacterium
TTGAATCAAAAACTGTTTGTTGTGCATTAATTTTTATTACAAATAATATTGTAAGACAAAAAATAATAAGTATATTCTTTTTCATAATTATAAATTTTATATAATTTTTAGCAATATTAAGCAAAAAAAATATTTTATTGAAATATTTTATGTTTTTTTTCAATTTAAAATATCAAAATTAAATATAATAAAACGGAATTTGACTATTATAAGTGTTAAAGGCGAAATTAAAATTTTGCAAAAAACATTTACCTTTTGCTAAATAACTATAAATTGTAATTAAAAATTTAACGTGCTATAATATTTTAAAAATAGTTGTAATATTGTACTGCTTTTTCAGCGCAGATTTAAACTGATTCTAAGTTTGTGTTTGAAAAAAGTCAAAAAAATATTTTTTATTACCCTCTTTTAAAATTTTAAATAATGAAAAGAAAAATTTGGATTATTTCTGTTACTTTCGTAGTAACGTTAACTATGTTTACAATTAGTTGTAAAAAAGATGAACCCACTATAACACCAACGCCAACGACAACTCGCGTTGAATCAAGAGAGAAATTTTTAGGTAATTACAGTGTAATTGATACTATATTTACACCAGATGCAGGTGCAGGTAGTTATTTCTATTCGAATTATATTATGACTATTTCAAAAAGCCAAAATGATACTTCAAGAATTAGTATTTTAAATATCAATAATAGTGGTGATACTATTTATGCAATAGTAAGTGGCAGTATTTTTAGTGTTCCAAATCAAAATTATTCAGGTTGGGGAATTAGTGGAAATGGAAATATTAATAATAATAAACTTCGATTCGACCTTATAATACCATTACCATTGGGCAATAGGAAATTATATGGAGTTGGCACTAAGTTATAATATTACTCGTTGTGCGAAGTTTGTAACTTCGCACTAAATATTTATTAGGTTTATAACTAACAATTAAACAAATTGAAGTTGCAAACTTAAAAACTAAAAAAGTGCGAAGATCGGAAACTTCTTACAACAATGTAACTATTGCAAGTGATATTATTGTGAGGTTTGAGTAGATAAACTACTTCTTAATAAAAAAACAACGATTTTTAATAAACAACAAAATTAAACTATGTCTTTTAAATTTTCAGCAAAACATATTGAGGATTTTCAATTTGAAAATCTTAGCAAAGAACAGGTTTTAATAATAGCTATTGAAGCTGCAAAGAGCCTAAAATGGGATATTGGACATATAAGCAATTCAGGATTTATTGCATACACTAAGTTTTCAATGAGTTCTTTTAGTGAGGAAGTTACAATTAAAATTAATAATAATTCTGCAAATATTAAAAGTGTATGTGTTGGAACTCAAATAGTTGATTGGGGTAAAAACAAAGAGAATATTAAAAAATTTATATCGTCTTTTAATAGTATAAAAAATTCATTATCTATTGAAGATGTTAATATAAAATATGAGGAACTCTGTCCAAATATATTATCAGAAGAAGATTATAATTCAAAACCTCAACCTTTATCAACAAGAGATAAATTAGCAAGTATTTTTTCAATATTTATACCTGTAAAAGGATATTTTGTAACTCCTATAATTATAAACATAAATATTGCAATTTTTATAATTATGTCGTTAACTGGTGTTAATTTATTTTTACCAGATAACGAAAGTTTAATACAATGGGGTGCAAATTTCAAACTAATAACTTTAAGCGGCGAATGGTGGCGTATTATTACAAATTGTTTTTTACATATTGGAATTTTTCACCTTTTAATGAATATGATAGCTTTACTATATATTGGTTTGCTTTTAGAGCCATATTTAGGAAGAATTAGATTTGCTATAGCATATTTATTAACTGGTATTACGGCAAGTTTAATAAGTTTATATTGGAACGACTTAATAATTAGTGCAGGGGCATCGGGAGCTATATTTGGAATGTATGGTGTGTTTTTAGCTATGCTATCTACTAATTTAATTGAAAAATCTTCAAGAAAAGCTTTGTTTATTAGCATTGCTGTGTTTGTTGGTTATAACTTATTAAATGGATTAAAAGGAGGAATTGACAATGCTGCTCATATTGGTGGTTTGCTTTCTGGGACAATAATTGGATTTGTTTATTTCCCAAGTCTAAAAAATACAAATAATAAAAATTTAAAGTACATAACAGTAAGTATTGTTTCCGTGCTATTTTTAATTTCTTCATTTATCATCTATTATCAAATTCCCAATGATATTGTAAAGTATGAAGAAAAAATGCAGAAATTTATCTCAATGGAATCAATGGCACTTGAAGTTTATAAAATGCCTGATAACACACCGAAAGAAAACTTAATGAAATTAAAAACAGAGGTCTTTATTATTGGAATGAAAATTTAAAATTACTGAATGAAGTTAAAGAATTAGATTTACCTCCTCAAATAAAAGAAAGAAATAATAAACTAATTGAATATTGTGATTTTAGAATTAAAAGTTATGAGCTTTTATATAAAACTATCGAGGAAGATACAGATAAATATCAATTACAATTACAAGATTATAACAGTAAAATTGAAATTATTATTAAAGAAATTTCAGGTAAATAATATATTTGCAAAAACAAAAAATTGTATTTATTACTTGAATTGAGTAATCTTAAAAAACTCGTTGTGCGAAGTTTGTAACTTCGCACTAAATATTTGTTACGTATATTACTAACAACAATTTTACAAATTGAAGTTGCAAACTTCAAAACTAAAAAAGTGCGAAGTTCGGAAACTTCGAACAGCAAGAGTTTGTTGAAATGTATGTATTTTAACATAGGGGGCTTCGACAAGCTCAGCCTGACAAAAAAAAATTCGACAAGATAAAAAGAGGCAAGTAACAAATAAAACAAATGATTTTTTATTCTAGTCGGTTAGCAGTGATTAAAAACTAATCTTTAAACATTTTATCAATTCTTTCGCCATGTCGTTCGAAAATAAATTTT
>CAZRCF010000381.1:0-2917 GCA_964598505.1 uncultured Lentimicrobiaceae bacterium
ATTTCTTTAACTTTGGAGGAAATGTTGTTGGTGCTAATGGTATAGGCAGTTCATCACCACAAAAACTTAGTTTTACGGTTTATGGCGATATTAAAGCTGAAAACCAAAGTATTGGAGTTAAAAATGTAAGTCTGCCGGGAGGATTTGATGGTATTGCACTTACTTATGATTTTAAAAACAGCCGATTAACAGGTGAAATGTCATTTAATATGCCTTTTAACGGATTAAATGTAAAAGGTGCTGCTAATGTTTGTTTCGATAATCAAGGATGGTACTTTCTTGCAGGTGGTTCGGTTGATGCTCCAGGTATTGGGAAAACAAATGCCGGTTTATTAATTGGCGATTATAGCACCTTTACTCCAAATATGCAAAATACGCTTATGCAGTTTTGTTATAATAAAAATGTTCCTTGCGATTATATAAGTAAAGGTGTTCATGGATTTTTCTTCTCTGGAACAAAAACTGTTCCGGTAGTTAATTTTCCTGATGTTAACATAAATCTATTGGCAGTTTCAATGGCTTTAGGCTTTGAATGTGGTATTGATGCACGTTTGTATATGAATTTTACCGATGCAGGCACTAAAGTAGGAATTGGAGCTATGGCGTTTGCTCATGCTTATTTTGTATTAGAATCATGTTTCTGTACCAGCCTAAGTGCCGAAGCACGTGCCGAATTATTAATTGAAGGTTTATACGATTCAGGAGCCGGTAATTTCGATTTTCATGGCTGCGGAAGCGTTTCAATTAGCGGTAGTATAGAGCAATGTATTGGTGCATTTGGTCTTTGCGGACCTTGCATTTCTGCAAGTGTAAAACAATCGTTAAAAGTTGATTTATCGTTAAGCAGTGCAAATGGAATTCACGGTTTATCACTTGGCACAGGTGATTGTAGTAACCCATCTGATAATCCTTGTAAATAGAAATTTATTTAAAATATTTAATAATAAAGACTATATATTATGAAAACAAAAAAATCATTTTTATTTATTTATGTTGTTGCGATATTATTTTATTATTCGCAAAGTGTTAAAGCCCAATTGCCTATTGATAAAGAAACCAACAAAGTTAAATTTACTAACATAGTTGATCTTCCATTATTATCAAAAGACAAGATTTATAAAAAAGCAAAACTCTGGATTGTCTCCACTTTAAAATCAGGAGATAATATGGTAGAATTGAGTGGAGATAACTCGGATCAAATAATTGGGACTGGAAATATATTACTGGATAGTTTGAAAATTGAAAAATATATTGCTCAAGACGCTATTTTAAACTTCAAATTTATTATATTTTGTAAGGATAATAAGTTAAAATATAGTGTGGAAAATTTTAATCTACATTATGAATATGCTCTTCATTCATACAATACTGAGCTGGAAGAAATAAAATCTCCGGAATATATAAGTAATAAATATCTTGTAGAATTTAATAAACAGACTCCAATTTATCTAAAAAAGAAAATTGATAATTTAATTGCTGATTTTATTTATTCAATGAAAAAAACAGAAAGCGATGATTGGTAATTAATACTTGCTAACAAATTTATAATTTAGTATATTAAACAAAAAATGTTAGCAGTAAATGGCATGTCCGACTACATATATTTTTAATTGGGATAAAACCATTTTGCTGTTTATTCGATTTGGTAAGAGAAATAAAAAAATCAAGAAATGATTTTATTAAAGAAAAAGGATTTACCAAATACAAGTTTAGTTGGCAAGAAGGATATGGAGCATTTTCATACAGTCATTCCAATTTAAGTAATGTAGTTAGTTATATATCAAATCAAAAAGAACATCACAAGAAAAAACATTTAAAGAAGAGTATTTGGAGTTTTTACAAAAAAATGAAATTGATTATAAATATGAATATTTATTTGAATGGATAGAATAATAATGACCCAGAACGGGTCAAATGTATATAGAAAAATGATGCAAAAATGATGTTCGACCCCGAAGGGGTCTTATATTTCGAAAATTAAATCTTCTATAAACATATAATCCCTTTGGGATTAAAAATATTTCAATTGGTAAAAAAAATAACATAAAAAACATATAAATATGAAAAATAATATCAAACACCTAACCCTAATAATTTCTCTCTTTTTGCTTTTGCAAACTGCTTTTGCACAAAAATATCCGGTAGCAATTTCGGCAGGAAAAGGAATTATTGTTTTTGTCGGAAAAGAGGCTCAACAGAATTTACAATATATAATCGAAAAAAGAGAATCAACACAAAGCAATTATAACTCTTTGTCTGTGCTTACAAAACCTTCTACATTTGTTGAGTTTAAAAGCCTCTTGCTGCACTTTTCTACAATGGTTAGTTCAATAAACATCAACGATAACAATGTTGTAATGAACGCTTGGAACGAACTAAACAAAGGTAGTTCGGGCAAAACATCTACTTTCGGTAATATCCCGGCGGTTGCATTAGCTTCAGGACTAGCATTTTACGATACAGCCGTTAAAGTTAATTCAACCTATATTTATAAAGTAAGTGTTATTAATAGCGGGAAAAATGTATCAAATAAAGAGAGTGAACCCGTAAAGTTTTCAAATCAAACAATACAAAATCCTATAACTTTTCATTATCAATCAGCCGATGATAAACATATTTTTATTGAATGGAAAATTTTAGGATTACCAAAACCGGCAAATTTTGAAGTATATAGAAGTATCGTTTCAAAAACAGATTTTACTCCTGTAGCAACTATAAGAGGCTTTCGCTCAGCTAAAGACACTTTAATTTTTGTAGTTAAAGATACATTGGTACGCTCCAACGAAAATTATATTTATTATATAAAAGCAACGGATATTTTCGGGAATTTCTTTGAACCATCTGAACAAGTAAGAGTTTCAGCCACTTCAAATGCTTTCGACCCAATTGTGTTGAAGATAAATGCTATATCAAATGA
>CAZRCF010000382.1:0-2274 GCA_964598505.1 uncultured Lentimicrobiaceae bacterium
ATTGAACTTATTAAACCGATATATTGTGGATTCATCTTTACGCTTGTTTTTTAAATTGATTATTGCTAATAATATCTAATAAGTGTTTTATTGCACTATCACCAGCGTATGTATATAACAATACTGACACACTTGTTAATGGCAATATAGCTTCAATGTCTGTTTTTATATATATTAAACTCCATATAACAATTAAGTTAATAGTAGAATTAATTAGTTCTATTAACCACTTGAACTCTTTATTAGCTTTCTTAATGGTTCCTGTTTCATTTAGTTTTATTCTATACTTAAATCCTAAATGTATAATAGTTCCAATTATTGCAATGAAATATAAGCTTATTGTTTCCATAGTTTTAAGTTTTATTCGTGAATTAATTGTATAAATACTCCACCACCTATTACTGTGATGTCGTTGTTGTTTGTTAAATTAGTAATTGTTAGATATAAATTAGGGCAAGTTTCGTCTAAATATAAATCAGGAAACCCCACAGTAACATATCCTGTATTGTTAGCTGTATTAGTGTAATAAGTACCAACAGTTACTCCGTTGCAATGTATTTTCAATTCATAATTAGCAGCAACTGAACCCCCAATAAATGATATATGACCTGTTGCGTGATAATGGCCCAGAACATTGGTTAATTTAATTGTATCTCCGCTATAAGTTATTCCATCATCAAACTCTAATTTTCTAAATAAACTATCTGTTGCATTTGTAACCAAATATTCTACATTTTGGGTTAAATCAAAAACAATAGCACTGTCTGCAAAATTCATAGTAGCGTGTGGCTTGTATTTATTGTCAATAGTATCTACTGTTAATCTACCATTCAATAGAGTGCCTAAAGTATCTCCATCCCCTGAAAAACAAAAGTAAAACCCATTACTTCCTGTTCTTATGTGCGGAGTGAAAACATTAGCTGATATAAATAATACAGCTATTATTGTTAATATTGTGAGGGTTCGTTTCATGTTATTTAAGTATTAATTGTTTTAATTTCTCCCCGAACAAATATATGTCGGTTAATTCTTGTTCAGTAAAGTTTTCTATATTTATAAGTTTATCGTAGAATCCATCATTTAAATCTCGCATAATAAACCTCTCTTTAGCTAACCATGAAGTCTGGTCAATATTCTGATACATAAAATCAGCAATACTGTCAAATGGTACACCAAATTTTGATACAAGCATATTTTTTACATTAATATAATCTTGACCCATTTCTTCTTCCGTAAAAAATGCAGTTGAAGTTATACTATCTTTTATTGTATAATATGAAGCTCTTACGTCAGCTTGTTTATTATAGCAGAAATTGTGGATATAAACCGTTTGTGCTGTTGCAGATACGGTTATAATTGTAAGTATTATTAATAATAGTTTTTTCATAGTTTTAAGTTTTATTCTGTTACGTCAGTGTCAACAACTTCTGTGCCTCCTCCTGTAATTGTTTCAGTATAAGTTCCAGCACCTGACCTTGCTATATTTGTAAAGTAATTATTATAATTTTTTATAGTTAGTGTTGATGCAGCATTATAAATAGATGAACCTGCATAATTTGGATTAAGTATCATTCTACCGCCATCGTGAATAAATGTACTATTGCCAGTTACTCTTATGCAATACCCACCATTCCCCTCACATCTATTCCTCATATACCCTCTATTTTCAAAAGTGCCAGCTTGTAATTGGATTAATTCCCCACCGCCTAAAAAAGCATTAGAAGCTGGATTTGGACAATCCCAAATACCATAATTTATTACCTTTGCTGTCGCCCCATTTATTAAACAATAAGATACTCTTCTAGTTAAGTATAGACCTCCTGACACAGATATTGTGCCATAATTACGAAGTGTGCCACCCGTTATGTTGAAAAGCCTTCTATTTTCAGTTGTATTCCAAGGTTCAATAGTTCCATAATGATTAATAATGCCTGCAGATTGAGTTATCAACTCACCTAAATTAAGATTTGTTCCAAATAAATTAACAGTTGCTCCACCAGTTAATGTTAATACGTCCCATCTACTCATAAAATTATAAGAACCTTGTGTTGCTATTATTGTTGCTGTGCCAACAACATTATTGAATGTTATATGTTTAATTGAATTGTTTTCTGTATATACGCCAACTTCTCCATTAATAGACCCATTAAATTCTCCATTAATATATAATTTATCTATTTTTTTTGCGTTAATATTTCCAAATTTTTGACTAGTTAATCCTGTTATATAGATTCCTTTATAACTAGCATTAGATGCAGAAGCACTTATTATGTC
>CAZRCF010000382.1:2289-2909 GCA_964598505.1 uncultured Lentimicrobiaceae bacterium
AGTGGCTGCCATTGTTCCATATCCCCTAATATATAAACAATCATAAGCTGATGTATTAGAGTATATTCCACCTTTAATACTAGTAATTCCAGTTCCAGTATATTTATAAATTACATTACCGCCACTAGATTCACTCTTTATTTTACCATTAATATATACATCAGCTACTAACCCAGCTACATCTATATTAATTAATTTTTTTCCTACTCCAGTATTACTAGCCTTTGAATACTCTAAGTCTATAACACTACCTGAAAAACTTGTGCAATTTACAAATTCATTTACAGTATTAAATTCTCCATCGCCAGTCAAATAAAAGTTATTAGTAGAACCTGTTATATCAAACAATGCCCCAGCAGTAGTTTTTGTAACTACCGCACCGTTCATAAAATGAAGTCTTACACCATCTTTTGATATGGTATTGGTTTCAGTATAAGCACCAGCATCAACAATTACAACATCTCCAACCGATGCTGCTTGAACCGCTGTGTATATTTTATCAGTGCCTCCACCTGTTACAATCCATTTGAATCCTGTCGAACCACCACCACCTGTAAATGTTTGATTATTAAAATACAATGTATCGTTACTTATACCTATTCGATATATAGTGTCGTTAC
>CAZRCF010000383.1:0-2906 GCA_964598505.1 uncultured Lentimicrobiaceae bacterium
GTGCAAATATAGCTTGAAAGCTAATTAATGCAATTGCAATTAATGCAAAGATTTTCGTTTTCATTTTAAATTTAACTTATTGTAAATAAATATGTTCAATTAATATTTTTGTTCCAATGGCAATAAGAATAATACCACCTGCAATTTCAGCCCATTTGCTTTTAACCAATTTACCAAATTTTCGTCCTAAATAAACACCGGCAATTGATATAAAAAAAGTAATTACTCCAATAGAAATAACTGCAGTAATAATATTTACATCTAAAAAGGCAAACCCAATTCCAACAACAAAAGCATCGATACTTGTAGCTACCGATAAACTAAGCAAAACAAACATCTTTTTTATATTAAAAGATTTACTATCAGGATTGTCTTTCATTGCTTCGGCAATCATTTTAATACCAATGATCACTAAAATTGTAAACGAAATCCAATGATCAATTGTTGAAACCGATTCTTTAAAAGCTTGACCGAGTAGCCATCCCAAAATGGGCATTCCTCCTTGAAACAGTCCAAAGAAAAATGCAATTTTTAATATATCTTTCTTCTTTAAACAAGGTAAACAAATTCCACTCGAAAGTGTAACTGCAAAGCAATCCATAGATAAACCAAGTGATATAATAAATATTTCTGTTAAGTACATATTTTGTTTATTGCAAAAAAATTACGCAAAGGTACAAAAAAATGCTTTATGAAGTTTAGCAAATTTTGAATAATATTATTTTACAAGCAATATTCGGAAAAAGTGTTTTTTCTGAAAAATGGATAATTAACTACATTCAAATATTAAACAATATCCTTTTTATTCATATCTAATTTTATAAATATAAATAGTAATATTGTAAAAGCCCATAATGAAGAGCCTCCATAACTTAAAAAAGGCAATGGTATTCCAATAACAGGCATTAATCCTAATGTCATACCAATATTTATTGTAAAATGAGTAAATAATATACAAGCAACGCCATATCCATAAATTCGGCTAAAAGGAGATCGTTGTCTTTCGGATAGAATTACAATACGTGAAATTAATGAAACAAAAAGAATAATTAGAATAGAACTGCCTACAAATCCCCATTCCTCACCTACAGTACAGAAAATAAAATCGGTACTTTGCTCTGGAACAAATTTGAATTTTGTTTGAGTTCCTTCGAGGAAGCCTTTACCAATAAATCCACCCGACCCAATTGCAATTTTAGATTGATTTACATTGTAGCCAGCACCTTTTAAATCGGATTTTATTCCCAGAAGGATTTCTATTCTGTTTTTTTGATGATCTTGCAATACATTATTATATATATAGCCAACGGCAATAGTAAAACAAACAGAAATTATATAAATTGTAATTAAAATTAATAAATCTCTTCTGAATTTTCTGATAAAATACCACAAACCAATAAATAAAATTGTTAATCCTATAATAACATACCATTGACTAAATAAAAGTGTAGTAATAAAAATAACTATAAAAAACATCATTAGCCATAGTATAGTCCCCGACATTCCCTCGCGGTACATCACAAGGAAAAATGAAAGAAAAACTATTGCTGAGCCTGTATCATTTTGTAATAATATTGCAGCAATAGGAAGAAAAATAAATACAAATGCTAATAATCTGGTTTTAAGCTCGCTAACAGATCTATTTGATTCGCCAAGTAATTTTGCCAAAGCTAATGCAGTAGTGATTTTTGCAAATTCAGCTGGCTGAATTCCAAAATCGCCAAAACCTAACCATGATTTTGAACCTGCAATTTCTTTTCCCATAAAAATTACAGCTATTAATAAAAACACAATTAATCCATAAAACACAAATGAAAAGGTAGTATAAAATTTTGCATCAATTAGTAAAATAAAAAGTGCTATAATAGTAGAACTAATAATCCAAACCATTTGTTTTCCATAGCTTTGCGAAAAATCGAAAATGCTTTTATGATCGTCGTTATACACCGCTGAGTATATTACTAACCATCCAAATATTACTAATGCAAAGTACATTAAAATTAAGGGTTTATCAATTTTTGCAAACAAACTTTTATTGCTTCCTTCCATTACCTTGAATGTATTAAATCAATGTTTTCAATTTTTTTCTCAAGTTCAATATTAGTTATTTTTCGGGTTAAATAAAATTCAATTAATAAACTTGCTAATGGTGCAGCAATAACACCACCAAAACCACCATTTTCAACAACAACAACAAGAGCAATTTTTGGGTTTTCAACGGGTGCAAATGCAATAAATAATGAGTGATCTTCGCCGTGAGGGTTTTGTGCTGTACCAGTTTTTCCAGCAATAGTTATATTTGTTAGTTTTGCAGAAGTTGCTGTTCCACTTCTAACAACATCGTCCATTCCTTTTATTACCGGTTCAAAGTATTTTGCATCAATTCCTGAAAATATTTTGTTTTCAAATTTTTTATTTTTTAAATGCTCTTTGCCAATAGCTTTTATTACGTGAGGAGTGAAATAAAAACCACGATTTGCAATTATTGCAGATAAATTAGCTAATTGCAAAGGAGTTGTTCCTAACTCGCCTTGCCCTACTGCAAGGGAAATAATAGATACTGCCTTCCATCTTTTACTTCCACGTGTTTTATCATAATATTCAGGTTTCGGAACAATTCCTGGTAGCTCATAGGGTAAATCGGAATTAAATTTTGTACCAAAACCCATTTGCATTACATAATTTCGCCATGCAATATAAGCTTGGCGAGATGTTTTATATTTTCTTCTATTATCAATTATTGCTTTAAAAGCCTTACAATAATAAGCATTACATGAGTTTTGTATTGATTGAGATAAATTTAATGGAGAAGGATGGTTGTGACATTTAAGTTTTTGACTTTTAGTATATTGAAAGCCATGTTCGCACGAAAAAGTAGTATTTTCATTTAAAACACCTTCTTGCTG
>CAZRCF010000384.1:0-2893 GCA_964598505.1 uncultured Lentimicrobiaceae bacterium
TTTTTATCATTTTTTAAAATTCTTAATTGAAATTTTAAAGCTCTTATTGGTGTTGCTTTCATATCATTAGTTTTTTTAAATTAAACAATCTATCCATTGCCACGTTTAAAGCGTTGGTAAATTCTAGTTTGTTGGATTTAACAGCAATAAAATTTCTTAAATATTGTTTATAATCAAAATAAACATTTATGTTATTTTCATCTATTGTTACGCAATCACATATTAAATCTAATTCATTACATATTCTTTTTACAAAAAAATAACAATCATAATTTTTAGCCTTAAAGTATTTATTGGCATACTTTTTATTTAGATTTTCAAGTTTTCTTTCGTTCCGTATTTTATTTAATTCGGACTTTGCTTCTTCAAATTCATTTCGAGCTGCTTCGTAGCGTTGCTCTATTTCTTTTTCTTGTTTTTTCATAGTTTTGGGTTTAATGTTTCTAATTGGAAATTGTGTATATCATGTAGTTACCTGCAAGTGTAAGAAACTGCACAGCCATTAATGAGCCTTGAAATTATAGAGTGGTTTAATTACTCCGATAATATCAACAGTTTCCGTAATTGCAGTTTTTATTTCGTCAATTGATTTATAAGCCTGTGGAGCTTCGTCCAATGTTTCAGTAACAACCGAAGTTGTGTAAACATTTTTCATTGTTTCAACAAAATCAGTCATATTAATAGCTTCTTTTGCCCTGCTTCGGCTCATTAATCTACCTGCTCCATGTGGTGCAGAATAGTTCCAGTTTTCATTTCCCTTGCCAATACAAAGCAAAGAACCATCACGCATATTAATTGGAATAAGTAAAGTTTCACCATTTTCAGCAGAAACAGCACCTTTCCTCAAAATCATACGCTTAAAATCAATATAGTTGTGTATTGTTTCAAATCGCTCTGCTTCTTGCAACCCAGCTTCTTTTAAAATAATTTCAGCCATAGTTTCACGGTTTAAAGTTGCAAACTTTTGTACAATCGCCATATCATTCATGTAGTCGGCAAAGTCATTGCCAGTTAAAAAGGCTAAATCCTTATCTATTACAGGTTTTTTAATCTTCTTAATTTCGGATGCAATTTCTTTTTCTCTACCTTCTGCTTTTAGTTTGTCAATTGCATTTTTAACAACTTTGCTCATTTCATTGGCATTTTGAAACGCTTTATCTTGGTAGTATTTGCAAGTATCACCGCCTAATTTTCGGCTTCCTGAATGTATAATCAAATACAGTTCGCTAGTTATTTCATGTTTGCCAACTTCAATAAAATGATTTCCACCACCAAGTGAACCGATTGAAAGCATTGCACGGCTTAAATCAACGTGTTTTTCACAGCGTAAATTTGTAAAGTCAAAATCTTTCTTTGATTTTTCGTGAACACTAAAACCACAAGGCACTTTAGTTTTAATTACTTCGTCCAGTTTTTCAAAGTCAATTTCTTTGTTTTTAAGTTTTATTGTAAGCATTCCGCAACCAATATCAACACCAACTAAATTAGGTGTTACTTTGTCGGTTATGGTTATTGTTGTGCCAACTGTACAACCTTTTCCAGCGTGAGCATCTGGCATAATTCGCACCTTTGCATTTTCATACGCTTCAAAGTTTACCAGTTTTTTAATTTGGTCATACGCTTCAAATTCAAATGTTTCAGCGAATATTAGCGTTTCAATTCCTTTGTTATTTTTAATCGTTTTCATATCGTAAAATTAAGAATATTAATAAATTAGTACAAACACCAGCAGGTAACAACGGGTATAAAACAGTTGGGTTTTAGTGGTTTATCAAACTTAGTAGCACGTAGCTAGTGTTTTGCAACTTGATATGGTTATTTCTTCGCAATCCCAACCGCTTTCATACCCGCAGCCGTTAGGTGCAATAAAAAATAAATTTCCCACCGCACCCAACACAATCAGCATTAGTCTTTTGTTTGAATGGTAAGCAAAGCGTGATTAACAACTCCTTCACCTTGATATTCTTCTCCGTTATGGCTCTTTCTAAATTCGTCCCCTCTTTCGTGGCATTCTGCTACCATTTTAGCAACACACCCAGCCATAAATCCAGTTATGCCACCTGCTTTTGTATCATCATCGGCTTTGCAAATTAATCCGTGTGCTGTGTGAATGTCTGGGTGATAGCCATTATGTAGCGGAGTTGGGTCAGCATCCAATAATTCCATTACACGATTTGCTACTTCTACACAAGCACCACCATAAGGGTCGTTGTTTTTCTCCACGTAGGAGTTCCATAATTCTTGATTTTTCATTTTACTATTTGTTTTTAAAGCCCACGCTAAATTTATTTTTTACAGACACCTAACAGCAGGTAGGCAAAATGCCGCTATGAGCCTGAGTGCTTCGATTTAAAATTTGTGGTAAGCGGCACTATCGCCTACCTGCAAAACGTTGTGTGCAATTAAGATTTCAATAACGACTTTGCTTTGTTGTATATTTTATCAAAATCTTGAATTACTTCATCTGAATTAAAATCCTCATTCAGATAAAAAACAACACAATCCTCGTATTTTGAATTACAATATTTAAAACAACAATTTATAGTCCAGTAATCTTTATTTGCATGGTATTCTGTTTCTATTTTACAATCACCATTTCTAAATTCATTATGAACATCTGCGAATCGTTGTAACAGATTTCCTAAAAGACTAAATACGTCTTTGCTTAATTTTTCAAACTCTTGTTTTTCCATTTTTATTTAGTATTATAACTGCACACAACAAAGTGTAGCAAACATTGCGGTTGCAGTGGTTAATTAATATTTATTGCTACTATTAAAATTCATATAAATTGACAATCCTGTGTTTCAAAATCCGCAACGATTTTCTACACTCGACCGTTATTTACTATTTATAAAATTATACAATTCTTCTAACATAGCCTCTACTACAT
>CAZRCF010000385.1:0-2886 GCA_964598505.1 uncultured Lentimicrobiaceae bacterium
TTGATACTTAGCTAATCCGCTATTTGCATCACTTGATGAGCTCCAAGTATATTGATTTATATTTGTTACCCATAAACTATCTGCCGGACTAATAAGACTAAAAGAGGTGGGTGTATTTGCATCTACAAAAAAACTCATTGTGTCATTTGATTGCAAAGAACAACCCTCTATAGTATATGCATTAATATACCAAGTATGCATTCCATGAGAAAGTGCTTCGGTACTTTGAATTTGATAATTATTATTAGTAATACTGTCTTTTTTCAGAATCCCATCAATATAGTTTATATATTGATTTGTGAGGAATGAAGTTTCCCACGATAATAAAGGTGCTGGATTTGTATATACACCATTTAAAGGGCTTAAAAGGCTATAGGAGCCAGGTGATATTGTTTGAATTGTCAAACTACTTGATGGTTTTCCATTACAAGTACCATTAGTACCAAAAACCCTAATATAAGCATAACCTGTAAAAGTAGGATTCCATATAACAGTTGCAATTGAATCTGTACCGCTTATAGTACCGGCAGTTGTAGGCGAAATACTCCAAATATATGATGTTGCATTTTTTGCATAAGCAGTATAATATGCTGTATCGACACCAAAACAACGTCTAACAGGTCCATTTGTAATTGAAGATTCATAGATAACAGGTTCTCCACCTCTTATAGTTTTTAAAATTGTGCCATTCCTTCCAACTGCATAACCGGTAATAGAATCAGTAAAATAAACGGAATATAAATCATATAAATAATAACTGTATGTGCCACTATATTGTGCTATCCAGTTTGTTCCACCATTAATTGTTTTTAGTATTTTGCAATTACTGCCAACAGCATAACCGTTATTAGAATCAATATAATAAATAGAAGTTAAACTATTAGTTGTTCCACTTGTTTGTGCTATCCAGTTTGTACCACCATTAACTGTTTTTAGTATTGTTCCACCACTTCCAACTGTATAACCGGTATTAGCATCAATAAAATTAACTGAACTTAACCAAGCAGTAGTTCCACTTGTTTGTAGTGTCCAATTTATTCCACCATTGGTGGTTTTTAATATTGTTCCACTTCCCCCAACAGCATAACCGTTATTAGCGTCGGTAAAATAAACTGAATTTAACCAATAAGATGTTCCGCTTGTTTGTGTTGTCCAGTTTGCACCTCCATTAACTGTTTTAAAAATTGCTCCATCTTCACCAACAACATAACCAGTATTAGCATCGGTAAAATAAACTGAATATAAAGAAGGAGAATATTCATTACCACTTGTTTGTATTATCCAATTTGTTCCTCCATTTATTGTTTTAATTATTGTTCCATAGTAACCAACTGCATAACCGGTATTAGCATCGGTAAAATAAACTGAATTTAAATATGTGCCACTTGTTTGTGATGTCCAGTTTGAGCCTCCATTTATAGTTTTTAAAATTGTGCTATTAGGACCAACAGCATAACCAGTATTAGAATCAGTAAAAAATACTGATGTAAAAGAATTATTTGTAACACTACTACCATTTGTTTGTATCAACCAATTTGTACCACCATCAACTGTTTTTAATATTATGCCATTAGTACCAACAGCATAACCAGTATTAGAATCGGTAAAATATACTGAAGTTAATAGATTTGTAGTACCGCTTGTTTGTGTAATCCATGTTATACCTCCATTTGTGGTTTTTAATATTGTACCGCTATTATAAATACCACCCACCGCATAACCAGTATTTGCATCGGTAAAATATACTGAATTTAAACTATAAGTAATTCCACTTGTTTGTGCACTCCATGTAGTGCCACCATTTGTTGTTTTTAATATAGTTCCATTATATCCCACCGCATAACCAGTATTGGCATCTGTAAAATATACTGAACTTAAATCATCCACAAAACCACTTGATTGCTCTATCCATGTTATACCTCCATTTGTGGTTTTTAATATTGTACCGCTATAATTACCATTATTATAATAATAACCAACAGCATAACCTATATTGGCATCGGTAAAATAAACAGATTTAAAATATGTACCATTAGTCATACCGTCTGTTAGTGGAATCCAATTATTACCACCATCAACGGTTTTTATTATTATTCCATCATTACCAACAGCATAACCGGTATTGAAATCAATAAAATAAACTGAACTTAAATCATCACCTGTTCCACCTGATTGTTTTATCCAATTTACACCTCCATCTATTGTTTTATGTATTCTTCCATATTGACCAACAGCATAACCAGTATTTGCATTAATAAAATAAACTGAATTTAAATTATAATCAGTATAACTTGTTTGAATGGTCCAGTTTGTACCACCATTTACAGTTTTTAGTATTGTGCCACCACTACCAACAGCATAACCGGTATTTACATCAGTAAAATAAACAGAGTTTAAATGGTTTGATGTTCCATTCATTGGAAAATTCCATCCATTACAGTCTTGTGCTTTTACTGTTAATACATTAAAAAGCAATACGCAAAAGGTAAGGCATGTTAAAAGTAAAGTTTTTATTTTCATTCGTTCATTTTTATTTTGTTATTTATTTGTCGAATGGAACTCGTTAATAATCATTTTATGGAGTAAAAAGATTTTTAATGCTCGTTTCATACGTAAAATATATTTCCTTATTTTAGTATATTTATTAAAAAATGCAAATATACAGTTTTATATGAAATTAATTAGTGTCTGCACTAAAACTAATAAATTTTATAGTTTGCTTTATGGTATTTTATTATTTCGATTGATAGCAAGGGTTTTGTCATTCTGAGCCTTAGCTAAGAATCTCAATTTAATTAGATACTTCACTGCGTTCAGTATGACAAAGAAGAATGCTTCACTTTGTTCAGCAAGAACTGTGTTAATTTGCAAATAAAAAATTAATAT
>CAZRCF010000386.1:0-716 GCA_964598505.1 uncultured Lentimicrobiaceae bacterium
GATAATGCTCTATTGTAAATAAAATAATCATCAAGTTTACCATAAAAGTACTCTTGATTAAATCCAATAGAACCAATTCTTAATTTACAAAAATAATTAACTGAAGGAATCAAAGAAGTCAAAGAATGTTGAAGCGTATCATTGACATATAAATTGTACAAATTATTGTTTTTTACTAATACAAAATTATACCAAGTGTTACTTTGATATGTATTTTGAATTCCATGTGCTATTCCATTTGTAATATTCCAACTATTGTTTGAAGGATTTGAATTTAAAAAATATGATAAATAGTTAGGTGCAGAATTGTGATTTAAACATACTTCCATTCCATAATGAGGAATTGTATTGATAAATGGTTGATTATTGTTTGTAAAATGGACATCGTTACTGGAAAACCATCCCGATATTGTGTATTCTTGCCACCCAATATTAAAAATATTAGTATCTATGATTATCTGACTACTCACTCCATCAAAACTATAAGCACTATTTGCATTACCAAATCTATCAGCAGTAAGTGTAGCCCCATTTACTGTTCCATTATTGCCGTTTCCGCTTTCATCATTGGCATTGCCACAGAAAGGATAAAAAGCTACTAAACCATTTTGTAAATTAGTTGGTAGTTGGGTTTTATTGCAAATATTTGAATTTCCTACGCTTGCATTAAGTATAACGCTTTCGCCTTTGCAAATTGTGGTATCGCTTCCATTGTT
>CAZRCF010000386.1:726-2536 GCA_964598505.1 uncultured Lentimicrobiaceae bacterium
TCAAATTAGTTAGCCAAGCTTCTAATTCGGCTTTACTTTGAAGGGGTCTCTCCGCTAATTCTTTGAAATAGGGTTCTAGGGCATTCCAATCAGTTACTGTATAGTTAGTAGTTTGATTGGGCGAAACTGTTATAGATTGTGTAGTATCGCCCGTTGACCAATAGTAATGCATTGCAGTATCTGCTTTTATCAGTTTTACTTTTACATTATCTATTGACCAGCTTTCATTACATGTATCTTCATCAGGCAACCCAATAAAAGTCAGATTAATATTTGATGTAGAATTATTTATTGTTCTTACTATTTTATATTGTGAAGTACTTGTAATAGAACCTAAACATCTAAAAGGAAGTGTTGCATAGCTTCCTGAGCCAGATGGATTATTACTTGGATATTGATCAGGATAAGACTGCATGCCATTAACATGTGTGTTAAAAGAAGTATTTATAATGGTGTCATTATTAATCATTAATTTCCAAAAATCTCCCAATACTCCTAAGTTTCCATCCCAACTATCAATTATATATAAATCAAAACTTATTTCTACACTATCATGTGCTGGCAAGCTATTCAAATTCAAATTCACAGTTTGATTACCATAATAACCTAAGTTTTTTGAGCCATTAAATGTAAAACGATTGGTATCGCTCCATTCATTTCCAATATTATTTTCAAAAACCTGAAAATATTGCCATGTATTGCTTGCAGCTGCATTTGCTGTCAATGTAATAGTTTCGCCTTTGCAAATAGTGGTATCGTTCATTGAAGGTATAGTAGTTGTATAATCAACATTAATAGTATCTGAACTAAAACACCCACCAGCATTTGTAACTTTAACCCAATACGTACCGCTTGTGTTTACGTTTATAGTTTGGGTAGTATCATTGGTACTCCATAAATAAGTAGAGCCATTATTTCCGGCATTAAGTTGTAAAGAGTTTCCCTGCGTAAGGGTTGTGTCGTTACCTAAATTAATGGTGGGATTATTTCCTAAAATTCCTGTATATAACTGGTAAATCTCACAAGAAGATAAAGGACGGCTCCAGATACCAATATCATCTATTTTCCCTTTAAAAGGGTACGGAAATGGATCTGTATAGCTTGGTGGCATATAGGTTAAATGTCTTCCAACAGCCATAGAAAAAGTATTGTTTGCTATAAATGGATTAGCATTAACTTCATTTACAAAAAGACCATTTTGGTATAATTTGAGCTTACCTGTTATTCCATTCAAAACCCCTGTCAGCATATACCATTGATTATTATTCAATGCAATTGGATTTGATGTACCCAGTCCGCTTATGGCAACATAAGGTACCGTTTCAGCTCCAATTAACCATGTGTCAGATGCAATATCCTGCCCTTTAACTATAATTTGTCGTGCAGATCCCGCTTCTCTATAAACCCATACAGAAACCGTAAAACTTGTCCCTAAATTCAATAATTGATTATGAAAAACTTCTATCCAATCAGCACCATTGCTTGCACCACTAAAATAATATGCTGAGTTAGGATTATTATTTCTATTTGTTGTAGTTATTACGTTTCCATGAATAATTCCGTTCAGATTATTTCCACTTAAATCATTCGCATTTCCATCAAAAGGATAATAGGCTTTTAGGCTATCAGTAGGCACATAGCTTGGTATTTGAGCATAAACAGTACATTTTGTAGTAATAATAATTAAAACCGTACACCATAAAAGTTTGTAGTATTTTTTCATACGTTCATTTTTTATTTGTTTTTTAATTGTCGTATGGAACTCGCTAATAATCATTCTCTTGTGCGAAATATTGTTTAATGCTCGTTT
>CAZRCF010000386.1:2546-2874 GCA_964598505.1 uncultured Lentimicrobiaceae bacterium
CCGACTATGATTAGAGACAATTGCCGGCAGGCTTTTTTCATAAGCCATATAATTTTAGAGTGGTTTTTTAAATTTCATTAAGCCTAAACTCAGCAATAACAATACTAACATGCCAGTAGTCATCAGATGACTAAAAACGCAGCCTTGCATATAAACAACTAATATTCTATTAGTCATCAGATGACTTGCGAATTTACAGATTAATATAATATCAAGCAATTGGTTCAATATATTTGAGTTAAAAAACATTACCAAAGGTATAAAAATATTTTAAAAGTGTATAATTTTATTTTGCATATTTGCTGTATTATGTTGTTTTTTTTCAAAC
>CAZRCF010000387.1:0-2872 GCA_964598505.1 uncultured Lentimicrobiaceae bacterium
AAACACTATATGCTCACATGTCGCGAAAAGCTGTTAAAGTTGGACAAAAAGTTAAACGTGGCGAGTGCATAGGTTATGTTGGAAGTACCGGATTATCAACTGCTCCTCATTTACATTACGAAGTAATTAAAAATAGCACTAAAGTAAATCCTATTCACTTCTTCTTCAACGATTTAACTCCTGAAGAATACGATCAAGTAATTGAATCATCGGGTAAGGTTAATCAGGCATTGTCGTAATAGATTATAAATATTTTGTAATATTTACAACACAATACTATATTTAACGTTTTAATAATTATTTCAAAATAATAATTAATATGGAAAAATTCATCTATCATAATCCTACACGTTTACATTTTGGTGAGGGAGTTACTGCTAATATTGGTAAAACAGCTAAAGAATACGGTAATAAAGCTCTTTTAGTTTATGGCAAACAGTCGATAAAAAAAACCGGACTTTACGAAAATATTATTAATCAACTTAAAACCGCTGAGGTTGAGGTTTTTGAATATTGTGGAATAAAACCAAATCCAATAATTGATGATGTAAATAATGCTGCAAAAATTGGCAGAGATAATAATATTGATTTTATTATTGCAGTTGGTGGCGGTAGCGTTATTGATAGTGCTAAAATAATTTCGATTGCTATAAACGAAAATGCAGATGCGTGGGAAATTGTTATAGGGAAAATTAAACCTCAAAAAGCAATTCCAATTATTGCAGTTTTAACATTGGCTGCTACCGGAACTGAAATGAACCCTTTTGCAGTAGTTCAAAATGTTGAAACTCAACAGAAAATAGGTTATGGTAATCCACTAATTTATCCAAAAGAATCATTTCTCGATCCTTTAAATACTCTTACTGTTTCTGCTGAGCAAACTACAAATGGATTGGTTGATACAATTGCTCATTGCCTCGAAGCTTGGTTTGGCGAAGGGAATGCAGAACTTTCCGACAGATTTGTATCTGCTATTATTAAAGAAATTATGAATATTGGTCCCGATTTATTAAACGATTTGGGAAATATTAATTTAAGGTCGAGGATGTTATATGCTTCCACTATGGCATTAAATGGAACTACTTTTTTAGGTCGAAAATCAGGCGATTGGGGCGTTCACGATATTGGTCATACACTTTCGATGTTATACGATTTGCCACACGGAGCAACACTTTCAATTGCTTATCCTGCTTGGCTTAAAACATTTGAGAAAAAACAAAAAAATCGTATAGAAAAACTTGGATATAAACTTTTTAAAGTTGATAATGAAAACGATACTATTTATAAATTAGAATCTTTTTTTAAACTTATAAATGCACCTACTCGCTTACAAGACGTAAAAATTTCCGAAGAAAAATCAGATGAAATTATTAATCTGCTTTCAAAAAATAAAATAAATGGATTAAATGTAAAAATGAACATAAAAGATTATGTAAAAATTACAGAATTTATGTTTGATAAATAGCTAATTTTGCATTTAAAATTGAATTTACATAAACAATATGAAAAATCTACAAATAAAAAAAATATTATTATCGTTGCTTTTAGCACTTGCTTGTAATTTAGTATTTTCAAGCAAAACAAATCAAAATAACAGTTGGTTTAGCGCTCGAATGTCGTTAGAAATTACCGGTGGTACTGAAGGCAAGGTGTCGGCATTTGTTGTAAATAAAAGAGATAGTATAATTTATGTTCATTTAAGCAAATTTGGTATTGAGCTATCAAGAGCTATTCTCACTCCTGAAAAACTAACTTTTGTTAATCGTTTCGATAAAACTTACTATAAAGGTGATTATTCGATAATTAGAACTTTATATGGATTATCGCTTAATTACGAAATGATACAAGCCATAATTTTGGGCGAAACTATAACTGATAGTAATGTTGCAACTTCAAATATTAACGATACTTTAATTAAGTTTAACTCAAATGATAACAGTAAGGGGTTAATTAGTCAGGAAATTACTTATAATGAAACAAAAAATCGGATATTAAAAAACTCAATAACCGATTTCAGCACATTGCAAAGTGCCGATATTATGTATAATTCATATATAAATATTTCCAACTATTTTTTCCCAAATAATTACACAGTTGAGCTTCCAGATTTAAAAATTAATATCGAAAGCGAAAACATTAAAGTAGATGTTCCAGGTCCAACAAGTCTAACTATTCCCGAAAAGTATAAACCTATAAATAAAAATGGACGCTGAAACTTTTTCGAAATTAATTAAGGCAAAAGCAAAATATTTTGGTTTCGATAGTTGTGGTTTTAGTCAAATAATTGACTCTAATAAAGATATTGAGAAAATAAACACATGGCTAAATAAAGGCTTTCAGGCTGATATGAACTGGATAAACGAAAGCCTTGAATTGCGAGAAAATGTTAAAAATATTTTCCCCGAAACCAAATCGGTAATTGTTGTTACGGCAAATTATTATACAGGCGAACAGAAATTTAATTCAAAATATAAAATATCAAAATTTGCTTATAATTCAGATTATCATTTTGTTGTAAAAGATAAACTGAAACAATTATTATCATATATTTCGCAACTTGATGATGGAGTTAAAGGTCGTGTTTTTTGCGATTCGGCTCCAATTCTGGAAAAAGCTTATGCTGTAAATGCAGGTTTGGGCTGGGTAGGAAAAAATTCTTGTGTAATTCAACCCCGAAAAGGTTCATTTTATTTTCTGGGAATAATATTGCTAAATAAACCATTAATTTACGATTTACCTTTCGAAAAAAATCATTGTGGCAACTGCACTCGTTGTATTGATGCTTGTCCTACCAAAGCAATTACCGAACCATACATTATTGATGCAAACAAATGTATTTCATATCTAACTATTGAGCATAAAGGCGAATTGC
>CAZRCF010000388.1:0-2851 GCA_964598505.1 uncultured Lentimicrobiaceae bacterium
TTTTAATTCAATGAACAACTTTTATATTTTTATTTCCTAAATGCACAACGGGTTATGTTAGTATTTTATTAACTTCCCCTTTTGCAATTTATCACCAATTTTTAAGTTATAAAAATAAATACCATTGCTAATTTTTGATGCTTCAATATCAACATTTTGTATGCCTTTATTTTGCTTTTCGTTTTTCAGTTTTATTAACTCTTTACCTGTAATATCAACAACTGATAATTCTACATTTTGTGTTTCTGTAAGTGTATATTCTATTGTAGTTTTATTGGTAAATGGATTTGGGAAAACTTTAATGTTGAAAGTATTTGAAGCGTTTTCGGTAATTCCAACGTTTGCAGTAGTGGCATTAGCTGTTAAAGGAGGATTTTTGTAGCAAGTACCTGTTGAATTATACTCGAAAAATGCAAAATGGTATGTTGTACCTGTTGTTAACCCCGATAAATTAAATATGTTTCCAGTTCCTTTATAAACAACATAATTTCCATTTCCTAATTGTGATCCTAAACCAAAAACTGAATTTGAAATATAATTATCAATTGATGGTTCAGCATCAACAGCACTTCCTAATTTTGCAATTACAATAACCGAATCGCCATCTCCACGAGTGAACCCAATATTCATTGTAGTATCGGTTACTAATGAAGTATAAAAATTTGATGATTGATTTGTTGGTGTTGCTAAAACATTTAATGTTGTTGTTGAATCATATTGGCATCCAAAAGAGTCAATAACTGTAAAACTATAATTATGTAATCCTGATGACGTTGGAGTTATTTGAGCAGTTTGATTTGTTAAATTTACAACTCCTTCGCCGCTCCAATATACACTATCAATATTTATACTGTACGACCATGGAGTATTTAAAAAATCGAGATTGATATTTAATTGCCACTGAAATATATATCCGTTATCTCTGCCCAATAAATCACATATTTCAAAAGACCAAGCACCATTTAAAGGGCAACCAATTAAACCCGAAAAAGAATTATGTGGTTTATAATAATTTGCCCCCATAGGGTATGTTGAGCTAACTTTTGTTGTTGAATCGCAAGTAACCATACTTCCAATTGGAGTATTTACTTGATAATTATTTATATAATGATTACTTGTATCTGCTCCGTGATAACTATAAGCTGGATTTTCCGACCAACAATAGTTCCATCCGGTACCTGGTAAATTATATTGTGGATCACATATCTGTGTCTGCCCTCCATCAAAACTATCATGATTCGATAATCCAAGAGGCAATCCTAAAAACAAACCTGCCCCATTAGACCAAATATGCGTTGCCACAGCACTTCCATTAGGACATTTAATACTCATTTTTAAATCACCCAAAAAGCTATGTTCCATGGTAAAACATAAAGATAAAATATCAGATGAATTTGTGATTGTACTACCAGGAAGAAAGGTATTTAAATATAAACTTGTATTATAGCATGGAATGCCATTGCAAGGACCATCAGGTATAAAAATTGCACTATCATACAACAAATTAGATAATTGATTAATTATAAGAGGTGAAACATATACACTTGAATTAATATTAGTATCAACTTGCAAACTAATTGTTGTTCCTTCACAAATATCATTTAAACTAGAAATATTTCTTATAGGGTTAGTTGATGTTTGAACACGAATATTGCTTGAGTTAGTATTTATACAATTTTTTTGGTCTTTTATCTGAAGAGTAACATTATAGCCATTCCCAGAAACTAAATTTGTACTAAAATGTGGATTGCCAAATATAGTATATGTTGAATTTCCTATATTCCAAATATATGAACAAGAGTCGTAACTTTGTTGATATGCAGAGCTATTATCAATAAAAGTAGCTTTAGCAACCAAATTAATTGTATCGAGTTCGCATAAATCAATATACTTAAAGCCATCATCTATTGATAATCGATGAGGTTGAGGATAAGTAAGCACAGTATCAATTTCGGCAATAATTCTTTGGCACGGGGCAATGCATGAAACTATAATTTTAAAACCTGATGTTCTAATTGTTCCATTGGTTTTAAAAACTAATGTTACAGCACCTGATGGGTTTTGTATTGTAGCATTAACCGAAAAATCACCCAAAATAATTGCATTACTGTTATTTAAAAAACCAGCTCCTAACGACCCCATTTGAAATAACATAGCTGGATTTGCATCGCCTGCATTATAAATAAACAGCGAATCCCCGCTTTCAATATCCATTTCTTCAACAGTTAGCATTACCATTGGTGTAGCGGGCATTCCTGAAAATATTGTAATAGTATCATTTCTGTAATTACCATAGTCATCACCTAACCCACCATTATCAGTTATTATTGCTCCACAAGCATTATAAACAATACGATGCAATCCCATTTGATAAACCGCTTGAGCTTTTAATCCATAATTTAAAACTCCAATCAATACAATTCCAATCAATACAATCTTTTTTTTCATAGTTAGTGTTTTATATTTATTTAAAAAAATCCCCATCAATATATACATGACGTAAAATACCTTCAAATGGTTGCCTAACCATTCGTTATTTTTAATTTTTGTTAGTTTATTAAAATTAACCAAGAATACTTTATATATTAGATGCAGCTTTTTTTTGAAATGGAGTTTTTTTGAATATTTTTTAATAATTTTTCAAAATACATTATAATCAGCGGAATAATAATGTTTTACAATTTAAGGCTACTCTTTTTTGAGTAGCCTTAAAAAACCTAATATTTTATCAGCTTCCCAACTTGCTGTTTATCGCCAACTTTAAATTTATAGAAATAAATACCTGTGCTAATTTTCGATGCGTCAATATCAACAATTTGTTTGCCTTTATTTTGCTTTTCGTTTTTTAGTT
>CAZRCF010000389.1:0-2847 GCA_964598505.1 uncultured Lentimicrobiaceae bacterium
TAGTTGTGTTAGGTTCATTAGTGCAAATATAATGTTTTTTATTATCATACTTTTGTCTTGAAACACACCACGAACAGAGTGAGTAACGAGTACAAATATATAAAAAAAACACTAAAACGAGTAAAGTATGCAAAAATTCAAGAAATTACCATGCCTGCCCTCTATGTCAAAAATATAACAAAACTATTATTAAGTAGAGTTTATTCTTTTACTTTTGTCTTTTCGTATTATCCGAAACCATTTTCTGTTTTTAGGCTAATTTTAATTTCACGTTGTTATTATAATCATTTTAATCTAAAAAAACATCAATTATTTCAACAAAAAAATGTAATTTCGTGCATTAAAATAATCAAAACATGGTTGATTTTATTATTTGGAATACAAATTCTGTTGCATTTCATATTGGTTCGTTAGGAATTAAATGGTATGGCATTTTATTAGCTACAGGCTTTTTTTTGAGCTATTTAACCTTACGAAAAATTTTCAAATACGAAAAAATCTCACAAGATATTTTAGATAATTTCGCTATTTGGACAGTTTTGTGGACAGTAATTGGGTTGCGTTTGGGTCATATTTTATTTTACGAACCTGCTTACTATTTTTCACATCCAGCCGAAATATTTATGGTTTGGAAAGGCGGATTGGCAAGTCATGGAGCAACTATTGCTATTATTATATTTATATTCTACTTCACCCGAAAAAACAAAATACCGGCTTTATGGCTTTTCGATAGAATGGCAATTGGAATTCCTATTGCAGCTACATTTGTACGCATTGGCAATCTTATGAATTCCGAAATTATTGGTACACAAACAAATGTTCCATGGGCTTTCGTTTTTACATCTGAAGATATGCTGCCTCGCCATCCATCGCAATTATACGAAGCTTTAGTATATCTAACTCTTTATTCTTTTCTAATTTTTTATTACTTAAAACTAAAAGGGAAAATACCTGCCGGACGCATTGTGGGGCTTATGCTTACAATAATTTTTACTGCACGTTTTTTTATCGAATTTATTAAAGATGTGCAAGTAAATTTTGAAAAAAATATGACCTTAAATATGGGGCAACTACTTAGTATTCCTTTTATTATAGTAGGCTGTTTGCTGCTAATTTATTCGTTTCGCACAAAATCAATACCTGAATTTATTTCAAAAAATCAATTAAAAAAATAATCGTATGAATCTATTTATTACTTGGAATGTATCGCCTGAAATTATAAACATATTTGGACTTTCGATAAGATGGTACAGTTTGCTTTTTGCTTCAGCTTTTATAGCTGGATATTACATTTTAAAAATATATTTAAAAAATATTGATAACAGTACTAAAATGGCTGATAGTGCTTTAATTTACACAATTATTGGAACAATAGTAGGAGCACGATTGGGGCACTGTTTTTTCTACGAACCAGAATATTATCTGGCTAATCCGTTAGAAGTATTTAAAACTTGGAATGGTGGTTTGGCAAGTCATGGTGCAGCAATTGGTATATTGCTATCAATATGGATATTTGCTCGTAAAAACAAAGTTGGGTACATCTGGTCGCTCGATAGAATTGCTCCTGTTATAGCGTTGTCGGGACTTTTTATACGTTTAGGCAACTTAATGAATTCCGAAATTTACGGAAAACCAACAAATTTGCCATGGGCTTTCAAATTTGTTAGAGACGAAACTTCTGCAATACCAAGACATCCAACTCAAATATACGAAGCATTAATTTATTTAGCATCTTTTTTAATTTTACATAAAATTTTCAGAAAGTATGAAAAAAATCTACCTAACGGAGTTTTAATTTCGGTATTTTTAATATTGATTTTTGGAACAAGATTTTTTGTCGAATTTTTAAAAGAGCGACAAGTAGAATTTGAAAATGCGATGGCTCTCGATATGGGACAATGGCTAAGCATTCCATTTACATTGATAGGAATAGTATCTTTAATATATATTTACAAGAAAAACAAAGGATTTAAAAAAACGATATAATTATGTACAAATTAGTTTTAATTCGGCACGGCGAAAGTACTTGGAATAAAGAAAATAGATTTACAGGCTGGACTGATGTAGATTTAAGCGAACGCGGTGTAGAAGAAGGCATAAAAGCAGGAAAAAGTTTAAAAGAAAATGGTTTTGAATTTCGTTTTGCATATACATCTTATCTAAAAAGAGCTATAAAAACTCTAAATTTTGTTTTAGAGGAGATGGATTTACTTTGGATTCCGGTTGAAAAAACTTGGCGTTTAAACGAAAAACACTACGGTAATTTGCAAGGATTAAATAAACGCGAAATGGTTGAAAAATATGGCGAAGAACAAGTTTTGCAATGGCGTAGAAGTTACTCTGTGCAACCTCCTGCTTTAGAAACAAACGATAAACGCCACCCAATTAATGATGTTCGTTATCAGGGTATTAACGAAGTTGGCTGTGCACCAGCTACTGAGGCTCTTTGCGATACAGTTGATAGAATTGTTCCATACTGGGAAAATAACATTAAAGAGAATTTAATTAAATTCAAACAAGTTCTTGTTGCTGCTCATGGTAATAGTTTGCGTGGAATTATTAAACATCTTAAAAATATAAGCGACAACGATATTGTTAGTTTAAATTTACCTACTGGAATTCCATATATATTTGAATTTGACGATAATATGGTATTGCAAAAAGATTACTTCTTAGCAGACGAAGAAACACTAAAAAAATTAATGGACGAAGTTGCTAATCAAGGGAAAAAGTGATGTGTTAATGTGATGATGTGATGATGTGCTAATGAGATAATGTGATAATGCGATAATTAAGTTTGCTTAGTGAAACTTTGTGTCCAGTGGTGAAAAAAAAGTTACAAGTTAC
>CAZRCF010000390.1:0-2824 GCA_964598505.1 uncultured Lentimicrobiaceae bacterium
TATAAAACCTCAAAAATATTTAATTTCTTAACTAAAACTTAATAAACAATATCGGTTTTTTTTCATAATTTTGCACTTTAATTTTCTGAAAAGTTATAATTATCTAATAAACAATATAAAAGAAGTAAAAATGAGTAACGTTAAGTACGTCTATTATTTCGGCAATAAACAAGCCGATGGAAAAGCAGAAATGAAAAATCTGCTTGGTGGCAAAGGAGCAAATTTAGCAGAAATGTGTTTGTTAAACCTACCTGTTCCTGCCGGTTTTACTATTACAACTGAATGCTGCACAGCATATTACGAAAACAATTGCCAATTACCTGCTTCGCTAACCGAAGAAGTATGGTCGTCGATGAAAAAAGTTGAAGATGCAATGGGTATGAAATATGGTGATGCCGAAAATCCTTTGCTTCTATCGTGTCGTTCGGGTGCTCGTAGTTCAATGCCTGGCATGATGGATACAGTTTTAAATATTGGATTAAGTTCAAAAACCATTCCTGCTTTATTGAAAAAAACTAATAATCCACGCTTTGTTTGGGATTCGTATCGTAGATTAATTATGATGTATGCCGACGTTGTTATGGAAAAAGCAGAAGGTATGGAACCTGCTGACGGCAAAGGTATTCGCAAACTTTTAGACGAAATGCTTGATGGTTACAAACATCAAAAAGGATATAAATCGGATACCGACTTAACTGCCGAAGACTTACAATTTTTAGCCGAAGAATTTAAAAAAGCTGTAAAAAAATCATTAGGACAAGAATTTCCAGATGATGCTGAAGCTCAATTATTTGGTGGAATTAAAGCTGTTTTCAAAAGCTGGAATGGTAAAAAAGCAATTTCTTATCGTCGCATAGAAGGTATTCCAGACGAATGGGGTACTGCCGTAAACGTTCAAGCTATGGTTTTTGGTAATATGGGCGATAGCTCAGCTACAGGAGTTGCCTTTACACGTAACCCTGCTACCGGAGAGAACTTCTTCTATGGCGAATGGTTAATAAATGCACAAGGCGAAGATGTTGTTGCCGGTATTCGTACACCAAGCCCTTTGAATGATGATACTAAAAACGAGCAAAACAAACACTTGCACAGTATGCAAGAAATTTGGTCGGATACATACAAAGAATTGTTTGAAATTCGTAATCGCTTAGAAGACGCATTTAAAGATATGCTCGATATTGAATTTACAATTCAAGAAGGCAAATTATATATGTTGCAATGCCGCGTTGGAAAACGCACAGGTACTGCTGCTCTAAATATGTCGATGGATATGTTGGCAGAAGGACGTATTGATGAAAAAACTGCTGTTTTACGTTTAGATCCAAATCAATTAGACGAATTATTGCACCCAATTATCAATCCTGCTATGCTTAAAGGTGCAGAACCATTTGTAAAAGGATTACCTGCCGGTCCTGGTGCTGCTGTTGGAAGAATTGTTTTTACTGCTGAAGATGCTGTAGAATGGCAACGCCGAGGCGAAAAAGTTCTTTTAGTTCGCGAAGAAACTAATCCTGAAGATGTTGAAGGTATGCGTGCTGCCGATGGTATTTTAACTGCTCGCGGTGGAATGACGTCGCACGCTGCTCTTGTAGCTCGTGGTTGGGGAAAATGCTGTATAGTTGGTGCCGGTGCACTTCACGTTGATGTTGAAGGTAAAAAAGCAACAATTAAAGAATCGGGTATTGTTATTAAAGAAGGTGATGTTCTTACTCTTGATGGAACAAAAGGATATGCTTATATTGGTGCTTTAGAGCTAATGGACGCATCGGAAAATCCACGTTTCCAAGAATTTATGAAAATCGTTGATAAATATCGCACAATGGGTGTTCGAACAAATGCTGATACTCCTGAAGATGCAAGAATTGCTCGCGGTTTTGGCGCCGAAGGAATTGGTCTTTTCCGTACCGAGCACATGTTCTACGGTAAAGGAACCGAAAAAGCTCTTTTCTTACTTCGTAAAATGATATTAAGCGAAGGCGAAAAAGAACGCCGTATTGCTTTAGGTGAACTATCGGAATATGTAAAAAGAGATTATAAGGGAACTTTAGAAGCTATGGATACATTGCCTGTAACTTTCCGTTTGTTAGACCCACCACTTCACGAATTTGTGCCTCAAGGAGCAGAAAATCAAGCTGAATTGGCAAAAGCTCTTGGTATTACTGCCGAAGCAGTTGCAAAACGTGGTGAAGCTCTTCACGAATCAAATCCTATGATGGGACACCGTGGTGTTCGTCTAGGTATTACCTATCCTGAAGTTACTGAAATGCAAATTCGTGCTTTGTTTGAAGCTACTGTTGAACTTGTAAAAGAGGGTAAAACTCCAAAACCTGAAATTATGGTTCCTGTAACTTGCGATGTTACCGAATTAGATTTTACGAAAGTTATTGTTGATAGAGTTTACAATGAAGTGTGTGCTAAATATAGCGTTGCAAAAATTGATTATCTTTATGGAACAATGATTGAAATACCGCGTGCTTGTTTATTGGCTAATAAAATGGCTAAAACAGCACAATTTTTCTCATTTGGCACTAACGACTTAACTCAAATGACATTTGGTTTTAGCCGCGACGATACCGGTGGATTTATGCAAGACTACACAGATAATAAAATATTGGCTGCCGACCCATTCCAAACTATCGATCAAGATGGCGTTGGACAATTAATTGAAATGGCAGTTGCAAAAGGCAGAAACACTCGTCAAGACCTTAAAGTAGGTATTTGTGGCGAACAAGGCGGCGACCCTGCATCGGTTGAATTCTGTTTCCGTAACGGATTAAACTATGTAAGTTGCTCACCATTCCGCGTGCCAATTGCACGTTTGGCT
>CAZRCF010000391.1:0-2815 GCA_964598505.1 uncultured Lentimicrobiaceae bacterium
CTTGCCATTGCGTTTTTTAAACTATTTCCTGGCGAAAATAATGCCAATTTGCCTTATATGTATGGTATTATTATGATAGGATTGGCAAGATGTATAGCTATGGTAATTGTCTGGAACGACTTAGCAAAGGGCGATACACAATATGCTGCCGGGTTGGTTGCCTTTAATTCTATCTTTCAGGTATTGTTCTTCTCGGTGTATGCTTATGTGTTTATTGCAATTTTACCTGCATGGTTTGGAATACCTATCAACGATGCAGTTGAACGCATTACTATTGCACAAATAGCCGAAAGTGTGTTTATATATTTGGGTATTCCTTTCATAGCAGGGTTTTTAACACGTTTTATCTTAATTCGAGTAAAAAATAAACAATGGTATCACACTAAGTTTGTACCCAAAATTAGTCCATTAACATTAATTGCATTGTTGTTTACCATTGTAGTAATGTTTTCATTAAAAGGCGAAATTATTGTAAAAATACCTTTAGATGTGGTATTAATTGCCATTCCTTTGCTTATTTATTTTGTAATAATGTTTTTCAGCTCATTCTATATGAGTAAAAAAGCTGGCGCTACATACGGGCAAACAGTAACTCTATCTTTTACAGCTGCAAGTAATAATTTTGAATTGGCTATTGCAGTAGCTATTGCAATATTTGGAATGAATTCTGGTGAAGCATTTGCCGCAGTTATTGGTCCTTTGGTAGAAGTACCTGTAATGATTGCATTGGTAAATGCAGCATTTTGGATGAAGAAAAAATATTTTACGATAATATAAAAATTTATCACAAAGACACAAAGTTGAATAAAGAGAATTATTTAATTAACTTTGTGAGTTATTTATTCAGTTAAAAGTAAAAAATTTATATTGAAAACAACCATTACCAGAAATCAAACAGCAGATATACTCAAAGGATTGGCTGTTATTTTTATGATTCAGGTTCATATAATGGAACAGTTTGCCTCAATGGTTGCTAATAATAGTTTGTTGGGGAAATTGTCTTATTTTGTAGGTGGCCCGTTTTGTGCACCTGTTTTTATTGCTGTAATGGGCTATTTTTTAGCATCTTCCAATAAATCTTTTCTGTATTTTTTAAAAAGAGGTATAATATTGTTTTTGGGTGGTATTTTGCTTAATATTGGGCGTTCTATTCATTTATTTATAGCTATATTTCAAGGAAAATTTGATTTAGATCCTTTGTATTATATCTTTGGAGCAGATATTTTACCTTTGGCAGGATTGAGTATTATTTTATTAGCAATATTGCGTTTGATTTCAAGAAAGAATTTGTTTTTGTACATCCCTATTTTAATTGTATTTGCAGCATTGAGTAGTTTCCTCAACATTGATAATCAAACGCAGAGTTATTATTTAGCTTTTATTATTGGTAATTTCGAACAGTCGTATTTTCCATTATTTCCGTGGTTTTCGTATGTGTTAGCTGGTTATATATTTAAAGTTATTTTTGATAAATACCAAAGCTACTTACGCCTATTTACTTATATTCATTGGGTTTTTATTGGGTTTATAAGTTTAGTAATTCTGATTTTTACCCCTTACGCATTTAGTATTTCAAACAATTTGGCAACATATTACCACCATAATTTTTACTTTTTTTTGTGGGGTATTGGTTTTATGGCAATCTATTTATTGATAATCAATTATATAACTACTAAATTAAGAAATACTATTTTGATTAATTATTTAGCATGGACAGGCAAAAATGTTACAATTATTTACATTATTCAGTGGTTAGTTATTGGAAATATTGCAACAGCAATTTACCGAACACAAAACTTATTACAAAGCGAATTATGGTTTGTCGGAATAAGCATATTTTCTTGTTTTTCAGCTTTTATATACTTGAAAATAAAAAACTACTATCAAAATAAGAGAGAAAGTCTTTTGTAATACCGATACGCAATATGTAATAGTCCAAAAAAGGCTGGACTAAACATATTGTCTATCGGTATTTACCACTGCAAAATTATGAAATAATAATTTGGATTAATTCATAATCAGCATTGGTATAAATGGTATAATGCCGATATTAAGGAACAGGGTCGTATCCGCTTCCACCCCATGGATTACAAGAAAAAATACGTTTAATAGTTAACCATCCGCCTTTAAAAGCACCATGCTTTTTTATTGCTTCAATGCCATAAGCCGAACAGGTAGGTGTATAACGGCAAGAAGCAGGAAAATATGGAGAAATAATATATTGATAGACTCGTATTAAACCTATAAATAATTTCCCCAATAATTTCTTCATATTATTAAATCTAATTAAGTGTAGTTTTGTTTTAGAAAACGTACGATAATTAACTGTTTTTAAATTCGCTTTTATACCATATACTTATTACAAATTAGTTTGTTAGAATTTGGTATAATGCCGATAGAGTAGATGTTATCGTCCAATTTATTGGACTATTACAGATACCGTATCGGTATTATCTTGCAGCGCTATTAAACGTTGTAAAATTAACACTATTTTCTCTTCAATTACATCATACGTAAAAACATCTTTTTCGGTATAAATAATGGCTAAAGCAATTTGTTTCTCATTGGTTTTTAAAGCGTCATACAAAATATTTTTATTTATTCTATATGCTTCTCTAATTTGTCGTTTAAGTTTGTTGCGGTCGTGTGCTTTTTTAAAATATCTTTTTGGAACAACAATGAGTATTTGAGCAGGATGATTTGTGTCAAAATTTTGATCACCCTCCTCCTTATCCTTTTATTCTACCTAATCCCCTCATATTATTTTTCTTTTTCAGCTTTGATGGGTTCTAAAATAATTTTTTGATTTTCAACC
>CAZRCF010000392.1:0-2814 GCA_964598505.1 uncultured Lentimicrobiaceae bacterium
AATTCAGAATTTTGGAAAGAATTTAATTAAGGTGTCGCATTGTCAAAGTCAGGAGATGGAACAGTTAAAAAGTTTAAAAAAGCTGCAACACTTGGGGTTAGATTTTAAAAAAATTGTTAATGGTAAATTGTACACGGTAAAATATAAAAACTTTTATTTTAATAAAATTCAATTTTTAGCAATTACGATAATGCCAATCTTTTAAAATACAATCTCATAAGCACCGCTTTTACTTACCACATAATTTGCTACTGATAAACTATCGCACTCTTTTACCCATTTATTTATTTTATAATCGGAGTTTGAGGAATCGAAAATCCATAATTTGGCATCAATTGCTTTTACTATGCTTTTCATTCGTAGCTTAGCATTGTTATTTATTATCGCATAGTCAACTTTTAATCGATTATAGGTTGGAATAAATGATTGATTAATAATTGCAATGCGTTTGCTGCCTGCCTGAAAATAGTTTCCTTGCTTAAATATTCCATTATTTCGATATGTTTTTTCGCTGCCAAACCAATCAATTTCTTGTGGAACAATTCCTTCGGAAATTCTATGCGAATTTGTTTGAAAATTACTTTGGTTGTTAGCAAAAAAAGTAGCAGAATCGGTAAAAACTAATAGCTGATTTTCGTTTTTTACGTCTATAATTGATTGTTTGCGAATAGAATATAATGTTATTTTTTTTGAGTTAAGCTCATTGTAATTATCAAATAAATTGTAACCCAAAAATATTATTATTGATGATAAGGAAACCCAAATCATTTTTTTATTTCTGTAATAAAGAAAAATTATTGATGAGAAAATAATTATATATAAAATCAAAGTTCCAAATAAATCAATATCGATATTTAGAGTTTGTGAACCTGGCAAATCGCTAATAAATATTGTTATTCTGTTCATTAATTTCACCAAAAAAACCAAAATATAAGCACAAATATTGGATAGCCAAAACCAAAACGATGTAGCCAAAACAGCCACGCCAGCATAAATTACCAAAGATGATACAAAAACTACTAATAAATTTGATAGCAAAAAATAGTTTGGAAATTGATGAAAAAAGAAAATTGAAATTGGTGTAGTAATTATTTGAGCCGCTATTGAAACTGTCATTAATTGCCATGTCCAGTCGATGGCTTTAAATCGCGGAATCCATAAATTATAAATTGGTTTTTGAAGCCAAACAATACCAAAAACCGCAAAATAAGATAATTGTAATCCCAGATTGAAAATAATAAATGGATTTGAAATAATTAAAAACAAAAGCGAACCCATTAAACTATTGTAAGTATCAACTCTTTGTTTCAAACTATTCCCTATAATAACAAAAGTAAACATAGTTGCCGAACGTTGTACTGATGGAGACAATCCGGTAATTGCCGAATATAACCAAACAAAAAACAGTAAAAGTATTGCTTTAAATATTTTTGTTTTTCGGTTTTTATCCATAAATCCAAGAAAGAAGTTTAATATCATAAAAATAACACCAACGTGCATTCCCGAAACACATAAAACGTGAGTAACACCAGCACCCGAATACTGTTTTGAAAGTTCAGGATCTAATTTTTCGTCGTAACCTAAAATAATTGCTGCTACAACGCCATAATCTTGTTGATTGATATTAAATGAACTAAAGATATTTAGAAATTTTTCGCGTAATTGATATGCTGAAGCAATAAACCAATTACCACAATTAGAGTCAATTTTTTGCCATCTGTTTTTATCAATATATGATTGAAAGCGAATACCTTTTAACGATAAATATTTTTTATAATCGAATTCATTAGGGTTTTGAGGTTCTGGTATTGTTTTTAAAATTGTATTAAACAATATTTTATCTCCATATTTTAAATTTAGTGAGTTTATGTCTTTTGAAAGATAAATTATGCAACTTTCATTATTTACGCCTTTCCATTGTTTGGTTTTATATTCAGTAATATTACAATTAATTTTAACAGAACGCTCTTTAATTGTAGGTTGTTCATTTACTTGGGCAATATATAAAACTGTGTCTTTTAAACAATTGTCAGGAAGTGTAAATATTTTTTGATTGTAAAAACCCGAAAAAGAAATTCCCAAAAACAAAAACCCAATAGCAAAAACAATTCCTCTGTATGCTTTTGTTGTATATTTAATTTTATACCAAAAAACAGTACTTATTATAAATAAAAATATTGAAATTGAGCCAAAAATGTATGGATTAAAAGTATTGCCAAATTGATAGAATAATATTATTCCAATAATAAGTGGGAATAGGATTCGAATAAGTGGATAACGATTAAGCATAATAATAGGTTTTCTACAGTCAAATTATAATTTCACCTTGTATTATTTTATTAAAGTTACTCGCCCGGTCTTTTTTTGGAAAATTCCTAAAGCGTCCATAAAATTAATTTTCCAAACATAAACACCGTCATAACATTCCTCTCCATTATTGTTTATAGTTCCATTCCATCCTTTATTAAAATCTTTTGTGTTATAAACCATTTCGCCCCAGCGATTAAAAATCATCATTTCAAACTCTCCTTCAATAAATTCGATACTTAACGGTAAAAAATAATCATTTATTCCATCACCATTTGGTGTAAATATATTTGGCACATAAAATGTTGTCTCTTTTATAATAATTACTTTCATAGTCGTTTCATCAGTACATCCATGCTCAGAAGTAACTATTAACATTGGAAAATAAGTGCCATCTCGATAGTAGTTATGTATAGGCGATCTTACTTCAGAAGAATCACCATCGCCAAAATACCAATTCCATTTCGCAGCACCATTTGAATTATCGAAGAATGAAATATTGGAATT
>CAZRCF010000393.1:0-2802 GCA_964598505.1 uncultured Lentimicrobiaceae bacterium
TTTAGAACTAATTACTGCAAAAGCAAACGAGTTAGGACTTTCGTTTGTAAAAAATCTAATACTTAACAACTGGACAGCAGCTGTGTTTGTGAAAAATTAGGTAACGCTTTTCAAATTGGTTGCGTTAGGGAATTTGTAACTGCTTTCTTGTTCCCCCGATAGTAAAACTAACAAAAAGCGTTAAAAACTCCAAAGGCGTTATCATTACACAAGGCGGACTAAAGACAATCGGCAAAAAAATTAGCAAAGTTCCTTATGAAAATACTTTCAATGAACTTTGCTAAAAATAGCTATTTAGTAAATTTAACCATTAAAAAACCTTTAGAAACATCATATTTTAATGTTTCCAAGTATCAATATCCTTTTTATATTCAAAATAAAATTTATCGGGAGCAGAATTTTTAAAATATCTCAACAACTCTCCTTTTTGTCCACAATATTCTTCTTTTTTAAATCCAAACACCTCATTTTCAGGATAATTTGTAATTTCAGATACATAAAACTCGTTTTCAAATTTAAAAATTTCTTCAGAATTAGCTATTTTATAATGAATTCTATTACTAAAAACAATAGGGCTATTAGTTTTGGTATATAACTTAGTAGATATTTGTTTTTTATTTGGATATTTAAACAAATCACAATCTCTAATAAGTGACTGGTTAATAGTATATTCTGAAATTATTTTTGATGTTTTAGCAGGAATACAAATTGTTTTTTCTTCAGTATTTGAAACTGATGACCCATAAGAAGTAGAAGTACTTGATAATGTAGGTTTTCCTTTTTTTGAACTATTATTTGCAGCTTGAGTCATTGAAGATGATGTGTTTTTTGTGTTTGTAAAAACTCTCGCTTTGTAATAATTATTTGAAATTCCATTCAGAACAAAGAAACTTTCTTCCTTATTCAAATAGATGTTTTTATCAGATTTATTATACAATTTAAATCCAACGTTTCCACCTTCTCCCCAAAAATTATAGAATACAGTACAATTTGTATCTTCAAATACTATGGAGTTATCAATTAATTTTATTGTAGAATCCGAAAAGTTGGTATTATATACTTGATAATAAGAAGAAGTTGTAGCACACGATGCTAATAAAGTAGCGGTAATCGCAATAAAAAATACATTCTTTGTTTTCATACGTTTGGTTTTTTGGTTAATGATATTAATTAAAAAAGAAACAATTTAATATATTGCACAATGTAAATATTTTGTAAATATACGCTATTTTTTTATAATTGGTTTTTATTATAAACTGGATTTGCATAAATTTTCAATAAATTTTCTTTAAAGCAATTTTTATCTAAATCTGTCAACTCTACTTTTTCATTAATATATTGCTCAAATTTAATTTTTTCTTCCGTTGTATATTTTGATTCGAAGTTGTTTTTATTTGATAGAATATCGGCTGCAATGTAATTATTACCCCATAATTTATAACTGTTATAAATCTCAGAATCTATTAAAGAGGCTAAATATTTTAATTTATCATTTTCTGTTAATTCGGAGCTTATTTTATCTAATTTGTCATTAATTGGTTTGCAAATATTAATTTCAACATTGCCTTTATACTGAAGAATGCCGGTTTCTATGCTTTTCATATCTTCACCAGGTTGTTTCTTATAAGTACCATTTAATGAAATAACTGTTTCGCTGGCTTTCATTGCATCGCAAGTTTCGTATTCATACGAAATAGAAATTGGAACAATGTTTAATTCTTTCAATCCTTCAATAAGAATACCATTGTAGCTTGTAGCAAGCATTTTTAACAATCCTTTTTGTGTTTGATCGTTACCATCTTTGGTACGACCATTGCGTTGTGCAATCCAAACCGATTCTTTATCATTAGTAATGCTATTACGAATATATTCCGAAAGCAAAAACGAATTTTTGGGTAATTCTCTAACAGAACCATCGCGAATTACTAAAAACATTTTGTTAAGTTTTGCAATATCAAGGAGTAAATCATTAGGAACAAGGTTGTTTCCAATTGCACTACGAGTTGTATTATATCCATTATGGTAAAGTACAATTTGTAATAAAGCAGAATCTAATGCAATATCTCTATGTGTTGAAATAAATAAGTATGGTTTGCCTTTTTTTACGTTATCAAGTCCTTTTATACTAAGGTTTTTAATGGATATGGCGCTCATTTTATTAAGATATTTACTCGAAATCTCCTCTTGAAACTCTCTTACCGAAGATATTTGTGAAATTTGCGAGATATGATCTTCAATTTTGCCATCGAATAAATATTTTGATATAAAATTTGAAAAAACAGTGTTTTGCAATATTTTTTTTACGGCTCCATTAACTTCCGAATCGAAATATGGTCTAATTTTATGAAATTTATCTTTATTCATTCTGTTTTGTAAAAAGTCATTAAAATTAGTAATTTGTTTTCAATAAAATTAATTTAATTAAAAATATTTTTTAATTCTTTTTATAGCGAATAATCTATTTGTTAAGATTGAGCAAATCTTTTAGTTTGGTAAATAGCATTATATGAAATTTTAATCATAATTTCTGTAATTAAAATCTTCTATTAATAAATTAAAATTAATTATTTTAAAGTTGTTTTAAAATACTTCAATAAAATTTATTTTTAAAACTGAATTTTATGATTTCAAAATAATTGCTTATATTTGAACTAAATTTAAAATATATTTTATTTTTATGAAAAAGTTTGCAATAGTTTTATCGGGCAGTGGTGTTTATGATGGAAGTGAGATACACGAAGCAACTATGGGGTCAAGGACAAAAGTTGGGGAGCAGATTAAAATAAATAATTAAATTTGCAA
>CAZRCF010000394.1:0-2799 GCA_964598505.1 uncultured Lentimicrobiaceae bacterium
TAGTTCCATCTTGTGCTTCTACTAATTGTTTAACAATTGCAAGTCCTAATCCGGTTCCGCCATACAATCGTGAAGTACCGCTTGATGCCTGTTGAAAATTATCAAAAATCTTTTCTAATTTGCCTTGTGCTATTCCAATTCCGGTATCTTTAACAGAAAACTGAATGGTAACAGTTTTATCATCTTCATTTAGCAAACGTACACTTACTGTTATTTTCCCTTTGTTTGTAAACTTAACAGCGTTGCTTACCAAATTTAAAATAATCTGATGCAAACGCACCGGATCGCCCAGCAATACTTCAGGAATATTTTTATCATATTCTTTATGCAATTCTAAATTTTTCTCTCTTATTTTTGGCTCAAACAAATGTAGCATAGCTGAAATGGATAAAGCCATTTTAAAAGGAGTTTGTTCAAATATCATTTTTCCTGCATCAACTTTTGCAAGGTCGAGAATATCGTTAATTAGTACAATTAATGCATCGCCACTCATTTTTATGGCTTGCAGGTATTCTTTTTGCTTTGATGTTGTGTCTGTTTTTAGCAATACTTTTGTAAACCCGATAATTGCATTCATTGGAGTGCGAATTTCGTGGCTCATATTAGATAAAAACTGCTGTTTTGCTTTAACTGCTGTTTCTGCTATTAATGTAGCACTCTCGGCTTTTGTTTTTGCTTCTTCAGCAATTCCTAATGCCAACTCGGCAAATACAATTGCTTCTGTTAATTCTGTTGCAACTCTTTTTTGTTCAGTAATATCTCTTGCAACCACTACAACACCCAAAACATTTCCTTTATCATCTTTATAAACAGAGCCATTAAATAACACATCAGTAAGTTTGCCATCTCTTATGGTTAAAGGATAATCTGCCACAAATCCATTTGCAAAAACATCTTTATAAACTTCGCGTGCTTTTTGTGGTTCGGTAAAATAATCGAAAAAATCGGTGCCAATTAGTTTTTCGCGTGCAACGCCAGTTATATTTACCGATGCATTATTCATATCGGTAATTTTTCCCTCTAAGTTAATTGTAAACAATGGATCGAGGCTCGCTTCAATAAGACTACGTGCATAGTTAGCAATTCTTAATTCTGCTGCTCGCTTCTCTTTCTCTTCGTTTTGAAAAATAAGTTCTTTGTTGGCAATAACTAATTCCGATGCACGTTTTTCTTTCTCTTCGTTTTGAAAAGCAAGTTCTTTATTAGCAATAATTAACTCTGATGCTCGTTTTTCTTTCTCTTTATTTTGGAATATAAGCTCTTTGTTGGCAATAATTAATTCAGAAGCACGCTTTTCTTTTTCTTTGTTTTGAAATATAAGTTCTTTATTAGCAATTCCTAATTCAATTGCCCATTTTTGCTCGGCAATGTCTCTTGCCACAACAACTGCACCCAACACACTTCCATTATCATCTTTATAAACAGATCCGTTAAACAACACATCAGTAAGTGTTCCTTTCTTATGACGAAATGTAAGTGGAAAATTGGTAACACTTCCTTTTTTAAATACTTCCTTGTAAAATTCGCATGCCTTTTGTGGTTCGGTAAAATAATCGAAAAAATTAGTACCAATTAATTTCTCACGTTCTACGCCTGTAATATTCACTTTTGCCTGATTTACATCGGTTACCTTACCTTTGGGGCTAATGGTAACTAATGGGTCAAGACTGGCTTCAATTAAGCTGCTGGCGTATTGAGATTCATGCGATTTTGTTCGTTCCATTTTATTTATTATTAATCATCAGGGTTTCCAATATCTTCAATCGGACTTCGTCTCTTATCTTTTAATTGTTTAAAATGAGAAGGCGATAATCCGGTAACTTTTTTAAATTGATTTGATAAATGTGCAACACTACTATAATTCATTTTGTAGGCAATTTCTGTGATGTTTAATTCATCATAAATCATCAATTCTTTAATCCTTTCTACTTTGTGAGAAATTATGAATTGCTCAATAGTAGTTCCTTGTACTTCCGAAAACAAATTTGCCATATATGTATAATCATGGTTTAATTTTTCGCTTAAATAATCAGAGAAGTTTATTTTAATAATTTCATCTGAATAATGTACCATTTCAATAACTGCATTTTTAATTTTTTCAATTAAAATAGCTCGCTTGTCGTCCATTAACTCAAGTCCTGAGCTAAGCAAAGCTATTTTAAGTTGTTCTCGAATATCTGTAGAAATATTTTCCATTATTTCAGCTTCACCTAAATCAACAATGATATAGTGCAATCCGAGTTTTTTTAACTCTTCTTTCACTACCATTTTACAACGGTTACTTACCATGTATTTAATATAAAGTTTCACTAAATAATTATTTGTGATTAATGTATAATTCTGCGGCGAAAAGATATTTTTGTCAACTCCTAATTATGACAATTTCAGATATTTGAAGAATAAAAAAATAGTATAATATGTTTCAATTGTTTTAATAATAAATTCAATATCAGCTACTTTTAATATATAACAAAGATAACATAAAAGCTTTGCAATTATACAATTATTTAAACTTATTAATCGGGACTTCTAAAAATTGCTTTTTTTCCGTTGAACAAATACTGGTACAAGGTAGCAGGTACAGGGTAACTGGTAAATACATAAAAACCATTACAAACCTTTCACCAGTCACCGTTTACCAGTTACCAGTTACCAATTAAAATTGTTCGCCTCTAAAAATCTATTTTTTAGCCCCCCCCTCTAATATTATATTACTTGCAACTTGTAAAGTTAAATAAAGTTTGTATTTAATAAATTACACAATTTACTAAAATTTTTACATAATTCACACCTTTTTAT
>CAZRCF010000395.1:0-2795 GCA_964598505.1 uncultured Lentimicrobiaceae bacterium
GATAAATATACATTTAATTCAAATAATGTAATGTATATTTATCCAAATAAAAATATAACTACTACAACCCCATTAGCTGTTGATACTACATTTACTACTCCATACCTATACGATACAGCAACTTATTGGGTAAATTCTCGTGCAATTTCTTCAACAATACATCTTAATGAACTCTTAGGCAATGGAACAGTTATTTCTGATTCTCTACCTTTTGTTAGAACATCAAATTATAGTTGGAGTGCAATGATTTATCGTAAAACTGAGTTAACTCAAATGATGATTGATACAATAGGCTTTATAAATAAAAGAGACTCGTTATATAATATGAGTTCTCAACGAATTTATATGGGTTTCACAACCGATACAGTTTTTAAAGCAGCTAATACTAAGCCTAATCCAAGCGCAATGACCAAAGTATATGATGGCGAAATTTTATGGACAGATAGTGTTAATTTTATACCACTACAAAAACGATTCCCTTACGATGGAGAAAAAAACCTATTAATTTATTGGGAAAACGATTTTGGCTCTTATGATTATAACAATGCTCCATCATTATTATGTACCAATAAAGACACAATGTGCATGTTTGCAAATAGTGATAATTCGTTATTAGAGGCTTATAGTTCGAGTATTAGAAGAGTTAAAACTCGTCCAAATATACGTTTTATTGGTAATTTATTATCATGCCCAACCGATACTGTAAGAGTAAACTTAAATACTATTAATACCCCTCAATATGATGTTGGTGTTACAAGGTTAGTTTCCCCATTAGGCGGCAGTGCCGGTTATTACACTACTCCACAACGCATTAAAGTAACAGTTAAAAACTTTGGTACATCTCCAGTATCATATATTCCGGTACATTATATTTATAATGATGTTGTATTTAGCAATATTATTACTAATACAATCGCATCATTAGATTCTTTACAATATACTTTCACAAATACTATTGATTTATCTGAAAATTACATGATTATACCTATAAAAGCATATACAGGTTTAAGCACAGATAATTTCCATAATAATGATACAAATAATGCTAATATTTATCCACCTGCATATTGTGCTTCGTACGCATTATTAGCTAATAAGCACGAAGATATTGGCAACGTTCAATTTGCGGGTATAAATAATGGTTTTATAACTCAAATGTACTATAATCCAAATGCAATTAATGGATATACTGATTATACTCAAACTGTAACTCCTTCTTATGTTGTTAAGGGAGGTATATATCCATTTTCTGCTACGCAATTTACAATTAATACAGCTACCGGAATTCAAGGGAAAGTTAGGGTTTATATTGATTATGATCATAGTGCATCTTTTTCACCATCTGAAGAAGTATTAACTCTAACTAGTCCGGCTTCAGGTAATTCAAATCTTACTTTCCCTCAAACAACTGCATCTGGTTCAATTATGATTAGCCCTACTGCAAAATCAGGACCAACTCGTATGCGAATAGTATTAGATCAAAATTCACTTGCACCATCATGCGGAACATACAATTATGGTGAAACTGAAGATTACACAATTATAATTAGACCTAAAATTACAGTTGATGCAGCATTAACTAATTTTGATAAACCAAATTCTCATATTAATAAAGAGGGACAAAGCCAAGAAATAAAAGTTAGATTAATGAATACAGGCACAACCGCTTTAACTAATGCAACTATAAAATATCAGTTTAATAATAATCCTTTAGAGATTATAAATTGGTCTGGCAACTTAGCTTCTGGTGCTTCGGCATTAGTTTCAATTGATACATTGCCTTTGCCTGCTTTAATTAGTAATATTATTGCTTATGTTGATGTAATTGGAGATACTATTCATAACAACGATACAATTAGGTATAAACTATATGCTCAGCCAAAAATTGATATCCGACCAATTACTATTTTAAACCCTACAGCACTAAGTTGTTCTAACAATAATGACTTAATTACTGTTAGAATTGGTAATTTTGGTTATGATACTGTATTTTTTAATATAAACAATTTACAAGTTACTGCTCAAGTATCAATTAGTAATAATAGTTTGTATTCTAATGTGATAAATACAGGATTTTTAGCTCCAGGTGCTCAAATGGATTATGTAATTACTCAAAATGGTAATTTCGCAATAGGGGGTGATTATGCAATTAAAGTATTTACCTCATGCTCTCAAGATGGCAATATTTTTAATGATACTATTTATTCCGATACTCTGAACTTGCCTTCAGCTATTCCACTTCCATATTCTGAAGATTTCGAAAGTTTTGAAGTTGGAACAGGACCATTTCCAAATTTATGGACACAATCTACATATTCAATTACAAATAAAAAATATGTTTGGAGAGCAAATATTGGTCAAACTCTTAGTGGTACAACATCAGGACCTCCTTATGGAAATATTGGTGGCGAAATTGGAAAATATATGTACGCTTATGGTGCTGCCGGTGCCGAAAACGACCAAACTTATTTAGTTTCAAACTGTATTAATACTAATGGGGTTGTTGGGCAAGAAAACAGGATATCGTTCTATTACTACATGTTCAGTCCCGGCACTAATTCAAAATTGTTTATTGAATATGGTACTGGCTCAAACTGGGTAACACTCGATTCAATTGTGGGACAACAACAAACTTCTCAATCTAATGCTTGGAATCAAAAAATAGTTAGTTACGAAGCTGACAATAAAAACTGGAGATTACGCTTTAGAGCAAAACGTGGTTCTACTAAAGGTGATATTGCTATTGATGATATTAACTTTATAAAATTAATTCCGGATGTTGGTATTGAAGCAAT
>CAZRCF010000396.1:0-218 GCA_964598505.1 uncultured Lentimicrobiaceae bacterium
AAACATAAATAATGACAGGATATTTTTTTGTAGCATCAAAATCAGATGGTTTAATCACACGGCAATACAAATCGGTGCCGTCTTTGGCTTTGAGTGTTAGCATTTGTGTTTCGCCCAAATTATAATCTTTCAAAGGATTTTTATCTTCCATTAATTGTTGTATTGCTTTGCCTTCGGCATTTACAATTGTGATTTTATTTGCAGTTTCTGTATTGTTA
>CAZRCF010000396.1:228-2791 GCA_964598505.1 uncultured Lentimicrobiaceae bacterium
TTGTTGTGCCAAATAGTTTAAAAACAAATTTGCTCCGCTTAACCAAGAATTGGTAACCAATTGTAAATGTGGCCCTCCATAAACATAAATAATGACAGGATATTTTTTTGTAGCATCAAAATCAGATGGTTTAATTATACGGCAATATAAATCGGTGCCGTCTTTGGCTTTGAGTGTTAGCATTTGTGTTTCACCCAAATTATAATCTTTCAAAGGATTTTTATCTTCCATTAATTGCTGCACAGCTTTGCCTTCGGCATTTACAATTGTGATTTTATTTGCAGTTTCTGTATTGTTATAAACATCAATGATATAGTTCCCATTTTTGTCGATAATAGGTTTGTGAGTTCCTTTAACAGTAGTAATAAGCTTAATAACACCCGATTTTATGTCAACCATATAAATATCATTATCCAATGGGCTTTCTTTGGTAGCCGAAATAAATACGTTATTGCCTTTTGCATCAAAGCTTTCAATACTTTTAACTATCCAATTGCCTTTGGTAAGTTGTTTGATAAGTGTTCCATCAGTATTGTACAGATATAAGTGGTTGTATCCGTCTCTTTCGCTAAACCACAAAAATTGATTGGGATTCGATTTCAGGAAATATAATCCGTGTTCAGGTTCTACGTATTTATCATTTTTTTCTTCAAATAAAGTGCCGATAAAATCTCCAGTAACAACATCGTATTTGTTTAGTTTCAAATGATTTTGATCTCGGTTCAAGATAGCAATATAAATACTTTTTTCGTCGGGACTCCATGTAACATTAGTAAGATATTGTTCGGTAGGTTCGCCTGTTTTCAGAAAAATTGTTTTTTGGGTAATGGGATCGAAAACGCCTACGGTAACATGGTGGCTTTTCATACCAGCCATAGGATATTTAATGTTTCTAACTTCGGCAATGCGGGTTGTAATATCCACCAATGGATAATCGGTTACCATGGTTTCGTCCATGCGATAAAAAGCCAATAAATTGCCTTTTGGCGACCAAAATGTTCCTTTTTTGATGCCAAACTCATTACGATGAACACTTTGTCCGTTTACAATACCTTTGTCTTTATCTTCAGTAACGGCTATTTCGGTGCCTCTGTAAGAAATATAAAGATTGTTATCAATAAAATAAGCAATGTTGTAAGTATTGGGTTCAACATCTGTATTTTCAGCTTTTTCAGGATATTTATTCAACTCAACGAGTTGTTTTTTTGCAAAATCGTAATTAAATAGCTTATTATTATTAGTAAAAGTAAAATTTGCTTTATTTTCCCATTTGATGGATGGAAATTTTTTAAGTTCTTTTTCAGATAAATTCTTCAATTCCTGATTGATAGCTGTAATATCGAGTATGGTATCTTTTTTCTCAGTTTTTATATTGCCTTTTACTAATTTATTGTTAGCAATCCAAGTGTAATTGCCACTTTCGTCCATCCATTGCAAGTTGTTGAGCGTAGTTGGATACAACTTACGATTGGTCATTAATTCATCCAAATTCAATGATTTGTTTTGAGCGGATAATACGTTGGCAATGAACAATAAAAACGACAGAACCAATAATTTATTTAAGTGTTTCATACAATATAAAATATTAAAATTAGATGGCTAAAATACAAAAAAATGCTGATTTGGTAATGTGCAAAAATAAACTTTAAATTAGTCCCAAAAAAACCGCAATAGTGTAAATCTGTGTTGTGCGATCGTAATTTTATTTAGTTATGTTCTTTATCTCAATTAATGATTTATATATTCCATCATAATAATTGTCATTTTTAAAATTTGGAATCATTATTTCGGCTATAATTTTTTCACAGTTTTCATCAGTTAAGTATTTTTTTGAAATATAAGTTGTTGATATTCTCAATAATTTTAATTTTTTGCTAAAAACGATAATTACTCCACTTTTTTCAAAAACCCCTCCAACTTTCCAATCAATTAATTTATTATATGAAAATTCATCAATATTTTCGTCTGGAAATAATTCGTCAATTGATAAAATTACAATTTCCATTCGATTTTTATTTCTGATATCTTTAGCTATTTCATTAATTTTTTCGCTTTGTTCAGTTGAAAATATTGAATCAATTTCTACAAGATTAGAAAAAGGTAAAAGAAATGAGTTTTTGATTTTATATGTTTCACAAGTTTTGTTTAATTCTCTTGTTAATTTGTAGTTTAAAGAATTAAAATCATTTTTAAAACTTTTAACTTTTAGGTCATTTTTGTTAAGAAGATATTCACTTAATAATTTTGAATATATTTCCGCTTGTTTGAATTCAATCGTATCAGATTCAACATACTTATGTGATTTAATTGAATCACATATTTTTAGTGCCAAATCAGAAATAGTTTGTCCATTTGATTGTAAACTTATGAAAACTAAATAGAGTAGTATTAGAAATTTTCGATTTTTCATTTTCGATTTTTCGATTATGTTTCACAACTCGTATATAGGTCTGACAAAATCAAAGCTTTACATCCTAATTTGGGTGTATAGTCCTGACATAAGCCATATTTATTCCATTGCAAAAATACTTAATATTATCACAAAATCAAAACTATTTTTTTA
>CAZRCF010000397.1:0-2789 GCA_964598505.1 uncultured Lentimicrobiaceae bacterium
CTAATTGCCATTGCAATACCCAATATAATGTAAATCAATCGCTTAATTTTATATTTTGGCATCTCTTTAATTAAAAGAGTAACATGGAATATTGTGAAAACAAATGTAAAAGCAAATGGAATATCTTTAGGGTTATTGTATGAATGTCCCAGAAAACGAGGTGAAACAAACAAAAATATCATACCCAAAATTGCGGCTCGCCAACCCATAATATGCGATAAAAACAGCCCGGAAACAAGAATAATTAACCAACCAATCATACTATTCATTGCATGGCGACTTTCGTAAGGATGAGTGGTGCCGGTTATTTTATTTACAATATACGTAATATTATCAAACGATTGTCCATAATAATTTAGCATTGTTTTTTGTAAATTTGGATTAACATTTACATCAACTGCCGATTTATCGCCTTTGGCATAGTAATCGTAAACTAATTTTGCATGATCGTAGTTTACTTTCTCATCGCCCGAAATCCCTGCATCTCGGCTTAAAACAGGCATAATAATAAGCAACGCAGCAGCTATTACAAAAAACAATAATCGATATATTGACGATTCTCTGTCAAATTTATAAGTATCTGAAAATTTAACTTTTCCCATTAATTCATTTATTGGATGAATTAAATACCAATTAATAAAATTACAAAATGATTTTTTAAAAATATTAACGAATGATTTTTTCTCAAACGGATTTGCCTGATTTACAATAATTTCATTGCTTTCTAATTTTTGTTTTACAATAAAGTAGTCAATTGAATCGGTATTAATACTTGAACCAACAATATACGAAGCAGCATCTTTACTAAGTATCCATAACCCTTTTTTGCTCGGACGTATTTTTCCACCACCGTTGAATAAAATTTTTGACGAAACTCTATCAACAATACCTTTTACAGCAAGTAATTCGTTAATATTTAATGGCTTAACAAATAAATCACTATCAATGATTGCACAATGATTGTAAGTTGGGTTAAAAACTTCACCGCTATTGTATTTTGTTATATTAATATTTGGCGATATCGATTGTATTTCCGAAAATTGTTCTGTTGAAATTTCTGATTTTGAGACAATAAAAATTTCGAGTTTGCTCAAATTTTCGGGGCGAATGCGGGATAATGTATCAATAACAAATTGTTTGTTTTTTGCAAAATCACCTATACGAAAAACTACACTCAACTCCTTAATTAATTGAGGTGTAACTATTTTTTTATCTTGTTTTTGATTGTTTGTTGCTTTATTTTGTGGTTTCATACGTTTATATTTAATTTGTTTTTTATTTGTCGTATGGAACTCGCTAATAATAATTCTCTTGGGTGAAAAGAATTTTCATGCTCGTTTCATAAGAATAAATCTTAATGTATATTTTGTTTGTTTTTCTTTAATTTTCGATGATATTTTCTGTAAATTTTAAATAGGTCGATAGGCAATTTAAAAAAATCTTTACTTTTAATTCTCGAATCTCCTTTCTCGAACCAAAATTCTAAAGGATGTTCGTAAATAGCTTCTTTAGCTTCTAAGTATCCAATAAATAGGGTTATTCGAGCAAAAAGTTCAACATCAAAAAGCCATTTGCTTATAAATTCTTCTTTAAATATATTTTTTGCTAATTCGCGTTCAAATATTTTAGCTCCACATTGAGTATCGTAAACCGGAAGCAACAATGTAGATGAAGCAAAAGTTGCAAATACTCGTCCTACTAAGTGGCGTTTCCAGTTTCTCTCAATATTTGCTCCCAAGCGTCTAACCCTTGAACCAACAACAACTTTAAGTTTTGAGTTTTCAGCAAAAAAATCTAAAAAGCGTTTTATTTCAAATAGTGGTGTCGCCAAATCGGCATCGAAATAACCAATATATTTAAAACTATAATTTTCAATTGCGTAATTAACAGCATATTGCACTGCTTTTGCCTTGCCACCATTTGGGGTTTTATCAATGGCTTTTACATTTTTAAAATCTTTTTCAAATGATTGTAGAAGTTGAAAAGTAGTATCGGTACTGCCATCGTTTACAAACAAAAAAAGAACATTAGGATAAAGTTCAAAGTTTTGTTTGAACTCCTCAACAGGCAAACGCAATGCCTCATTATAGCAGGGTATTACTATTATTGTTTCTTGCATACGGCATAGCATGACAAACCCGGCAAACGGATTCCGATTAAACGAAAAAATCTTGAAATTCTATAATCACAAACTAAAACTGATTTTATAATTTTTGTTTTCAAACTACTACCTTTCCAATCGCCAATTCCTTTTACATCTTCTATGTCTGGTTTTGAAATTTTTTCAATAAGTACTTGAGCAAATCTAGGTAATAGTAAAGAACTAAAAAAATAACCGCTTTCAATTACTTCTAAACCGGCATTATTAGCATTTTTTTGTAACTTTTTAGTAGTATATCTGCGGTAATGTCCAAGCCAAAAATCGTGAGAACAAAACAGTTTTTGATAAGCTGGTACAGTTATCATAAAAAGAGTGTCATTGCTAATTATAGGCTCGATAGAAAGTTTTTTCAAAAAATCAATATCATTTTCAATATGTTCAATTACATCTAATAGTAATACAACATCCGTTCCATTAATACCATCAACTTTTTTGGGCATCTCTTTATAAAACTCGACATTAGATTTCTTAAATTTATCACTAAAATATGAAATCATTTCAAAGTCAAAAGCTGTGTCAACAGCCACAAAACGCATATTTTTATATTGCAACGAAAGTTTTTCTAAAAAAAACCCATCGCCACAACCAACATCAAAAATAACATTGTTTTTAGGTTTTAAATTTCGCT
>CAZRCF010000398.1:0-2776 GCA_964598505.1 uncultured Lentimicrobiaceae bacterium
AAATTATTATTTTCAGAGGATAAATTTTCTTCGTATGAAATATTTATTAATTCACATGGTATTATTATAAATCCATCATTATTATCCTGATATTCCGAATTAACAACTATTTGCAAACCGTTTGTTTCAAATACTTTTTGTTTATTTATGTTTGATAGCTTGCCTTTATAGTAGTTTTTAATTCCAATAAAATTAGCAACAAATTCAGATTTTGGATTATTAAAAATTTCTCGTGGCAAACCGTGTTGAATAATTGTCCCGTTTTCGAGTATAGCAACTTTGTTAGCCAACGATAGCACTTCATCGTAATCGTGCGATACATGAACAATGGTTTGCCCCGTTTTATTAATTTTCCTTAATAACGAAGACATCTCTTTTTTTAATTGTACATCAAGAAAAGATAATGGTTCATCTAACAATAAAATATCAGGGTTAGTTGCCAAAGTGCGTGCAATAGCTACTCGTTGTGCTTCACCTCCCGAAAGATTATTGGTATTTCTATGTAAAAGATGCGATATTTCAGTATCATCAGCAAGTTGTTTAACACAAATATCAATTTCTTTTTTATTTATTTTTCTGTTTTTTAAAGGATATGCAATATTTTCAAATACCGATAAATGGGGAAAAAGTGTTTGGTTTTGGTAAACAATACCAACTTTCCTTTTCTGAATAGGAGTGTTAAAAACGTTTTTATTGTTTATTAAAATCTCACCATTATCTGGTTTTGCTAAACCACAAATCAACTCTAAAATCATTGTTTTGCCGGCTCCCGATTCGCCAACTAATATAAAATAATCACCTTTATCAACACTTAAATTAATATCATTAAGTGAAAAATTTCCAATTTTTTTATTCAGATTAATCAGTTTAAGCATCTCTTTTTCTTTTTGAAATAATATTCATAGCAATAAAAATGAGCAAGCAAATACAAATAAAAAGCAATGTAACCGGTTTTGCATATTGTAATCCGTACGAATTAAAGCGTTCAAAAATCATTACCGGAGTAATCATTGGGTGATATGCAATAATAATAACAGCACCAAATTCGCTAAGTCCGCGTCCCCACATCATAATTAATCCTGTAAGAATATTTCGCCACGCAAGTGGCAACGAAATAGTAAAAAATACTCTGGTTTTTGATGCTCCAAGTGTATATCCAACTTTTTCAAGCTGCTCCGGAACGTTTCTAAAACCATCAATAGCTGCATTTATTAAATATGGCACACTAACAAATGCCATTGCAACAATAATACCTGCTGAGCTATTTACAAAACTAAATCCCATACTTTCAGCTATTTTACCTAAAGCAGTATCTCTTGAAATAACCCCCAACAAGGCAATTCCGGCAGCCGAATGCGGTATTATTACCGGAATATTTATTATGCCTAATATTATTTTTTTTAAATAAAACTTTTTTCTGGCAAGCAAATAGGAAAGCGGAATAGCAAATACAGAAAAAATTAATGTTGCAGCTATTGAAGTAGAAATTGTTAGCCAAATACTTTTCCTCACTTCATTCTCTTTTGCAACATCAAATATTGAAATAGGACTTGTGGTTAAAAACATTCCAATAAGCGGAGCAATAATAAAAAGCAAAAGCAAACCTGCCAAAAAAACAAAAACCAAACTTATAATATCAATTCTTTTTTTCATTAAGATACAAAAATTTAATTTAAAGTCTTTTTTGCAAACAATTTTAGTTCATTTGGGATGCTATCATAACTGTTAGTATATGAAGGTATAACCGATGGCTGCCCAAGTTTTTCAAGTATTGAAACTCCTTTTTCTTTTGTGAGCAAAAATTTAACAAAAGCATTTGCAGCAGTTTTATTTTTTGCATCTTTTGGAATTGTAATGCCATAAATCATTGGTTCTCCAATTTGAGTTATTTTTTCGCTCGGATTTTTACCATTTATTTCTATAGAAACAGAATTGTATAAGCTCGAAAAATCTGGATTTTTCAAATTTATTTCATCAGGTAGTATTATATATTTTAGTTTATGTTGTTCGGCAACCGAACGATAAATGTAAATATAATCAACATTTCCTGTTTCAAGCAAAGCAAGTAAATCGGTCTCTTTTGGTCGAATATTATCTTTGTTTTTTTCAATTAATTTATCAGATAAACCTTTTTGTTTATAATATTTTTCGGCTAATTTTATAACTAAAGCAGTTCTATATCCACAAGGGTCTGAGTTTGGGTCGGAACGCCCTATTTGAACAGCTTTGTCTAATAAAATATTGTACCAATTATCATTATTAATATCTTTATTTTTTTTCGATTTTTCAGTAAAAGCAATAACCATTTCGTTAGATGCAAATTTAATATTCCAATTTGCATAATCAGGAATTAAAAGCTTATCAATAACCAAATAATCGGCAGATGCAAAAACATCGCAAGGTCGTTTTAATTCAGTTATTTTTCTTGCGCATTCAACGCTTCCGGCTGCCTCAGTAAGAATATTAATATTTGGATTCTCTTTTTTAAAAGCTTCTGAAATTTCTTTTATCGGTACCGACAAACTTCCTGCATGAAAAATTATTAAATCGCCCGAAATATTGTTATTACTATTGGTTGAACTACTTTCATTTTTATTGTTTATACCATTACATCCGAATAACAATAATAAAACAAAAACACTTGTAATTTTTATACTTTTTAACATTTTGCAATTATTAAATTATTATAAGCAAAAGTAAGGTTTTTTTTATTAAATTTATATTTATAATGCTATGTTAAGTTTAAACATTATGCAGTTTTTTTTAAAGTTTACCA
>CAZRCF010000399.1:0-2770 GCA_964598505.1 uncultured Lentimicrobiaceae bacterium
ATTAATATGATTTTTGAACCACATCATCTTTACCACATCTATAATCAAGGAAATAATAGGCAAGAGATTTTCTTTGCAAGAGAAAATTATCTATATTTTTTGCAAAAGATAAATAAACATATTTTGCCTTACGCTGATGTGCTGGCTTGGTGTTTAATGCCTAATCATTTTCATTTGTTGGTTTATATAAATACTCATCAGATGACTCCAAGTCATCAGATGAGTATGAGTCATCATAAGAACACTGCAACTCCAAGTCATCAGATGAGTAATGAGCAGGAACAACAAAATCATCAGATGGTTAATGAATTAACTAAATCCATTGCAATACTACTTCGCTCTTATACACGTGCTATAAATATACAAGAAAGCAGAACGGGTTCGTTGTTTAAGCCACATACTCAAGCCCAATGCCTTACAAAAGCAGAAAGTTTAACACCTGCTTATTTTAATTCTTCTTTCGGAACATATTTGAACATTAGTACTCCCGAAAAAGAATATCCGCAGCTTTGTTTTAACTATATACATAATAATCCTGTAAAAGCAAATTTAGTTAAACAAGCCGAAGATTGGGAGTTTTCTTCATGCAAAGAATACGCAGGTTTAAGAAACGGAAAGCTGATTAATAGAGAACGAGCTGAAGAATTTGGTTTAAATTGAGAATTTAAATCATACTCATCTGATGACTGGGCAAATATACTCATCAGATGACTCCAAGTCATCAGATGAGTAATAAACTGGAGTTTAATAAGTCATCAGATGAGTTAGCTATTATTTAAAACAATAATTATGATAAAACGAACAATATATTTTGGAAATCCGGCTTATTTGTCATTAGAAAATAAGCAGATGGTTATAAAACTTCCCGAAGTTGAGAAAAACGAAACAATAACCAATAATTTTAAAGCACAAAGTATTTCGAAAATTCCTATTGAAGATATTGGAATTGTTTTGCTCGACAATAATTATATAACTATAACTCAACCATTACTTGCAGCATTGCTCGACAACAATACAGCAGTAATAACGTGTAAAGATAACCATTTGCCTGCGGGACTGCTTCTGCCTTTGGAATGTAATACTATACAACAAGAGCGTTACGATTATCAAATTGAGGCATCGCAACCACTTAAAAAACAACTTTGGCAACAAACAGTTCAAACAAAAATATCTAATCAAGCACTATTGCTAGAAAAAAACGGCTATAAAGCAAGCAATTTAAAAAATTGGATTAAAGAGGTAAAATCGGGCGATTCGGACAATTTAGAAGCACGAGCAGCAGCTCAATATTGGTCGTTGATATTTTCAAAGAAAATAGATAATTTCAGAAGAAACAGAGAGGGAGAAGCTCCAAATAATTTATTAAACTATGGTTATGCAATTTTACGAGCTACAGTGGCAAGGTCGATAGTAGGTGTTGGGTTAATTCCTACATTAGGGATTTTTCACCGTAACAGGTATAATGCCTTTTGCTTAGCCGATGATATAATGGAACCATATCGTACTTATGTTGATGATATTGTATTAGAAATTTTACATTCAGGTATTGATATTTCGGAACTAACAAAAGATATAAAACAAAAATTATTAATAATACCGGCGTTAGATGTAAAAATTAATGGAGAGCGAAGCCCATTAATGATAGCAACCCAGCGAACAGCTTTTTCGTTATATAGCTGTTTTGAGGGAAAAAGTCGTAGAATTTTGTATCCGGAATTTATTTAGATTACTATGCATTGATGTGGTTTCGCAAATATGAGTTGTTGTTATTTAGTGGGGGCGAGACTTTGAGTAGTCTTTTGAAAAATAGTGGGGGCGCGACTTTGAGTCGCACTCCCACTAAGTAAGAATTAAAAATATTTCAATTGAGTAGTATAAACCGTTTAAATCAGTATCAAATTTTGTGGGTATTAGTGTTTTTCGATTTGCCAACCGAAACTAAAAAAGAGCGAAAGGTTTATTCAAAGTTTCGTAAAGACTTGCTAAACGATGGTTTTGCAATGTTTCAGTTTTCGATATATTTGCGTCATTGCAATAGTCGCGAAAATGCTGATGTACATATAAATAGAGTAAAACGAACACTACCCGAAAAAGGAAATATTGGAATATTAACTATAACCGACAAGCAGTTTGGAATGATGGAACTGTTTTATGGTAAAAAAGAAAAAGAATTGCCGGGAGTATCGCAACAACTTGAAATGTTTTAATTTACAGGACTTCTAAAAATTGCTTTTTTTTCGTTAAACTGCAATTTTAAAATCCTCATTTACTGTAGTAAACTGCGGTTTTAAAATTTTGTTTGCCTCTAAAAATCTAATTTTTAGAACCCCTCTTTATAACTCTATTCATCAGATGACTCCAAGTCATCAGATGAATAAAAAATAGATAGAAAATAGAAACAAAAAAATCCCTTAGTTCAATAATTGAGCAAGGGATTTTCTTCTCTTTTTTTAATTCTACAACAGCATCTAAAAGCCTATTCTTCTAAGACAAACCTCATATCGTGTTGTTGCGAACTATGTCAAAGATACAAAATAAATGCAAATCACAACTATGGTGCTATACTTTTGCGGTATTATATGTTGTTGCGAACTATGTCAAAGATACAAAATAAATGCAAATCACAACTCTTCAAGTTCTAATTGCCTTTTCTTTATGTTGTTGCGAACTATGTCAAAGATACAAAATAAATGCAAATCACAACGGCAATAATGGAGGTGTTGATGAAGAGCTAGTTGTTGCGAACTATGTCAAAGATACAAAATAAATG
>CAZRCF010000400.1:0-2769 GCA_964598505.1 uncultured Lentimicrobiaceae bacterium
TACATAATCAAATTATTGGCACTTATTCACTTTTATTGCCATATATTTGAGAATGTTGTATCTTTACAGAAAAAATGCTAAAATGAGTAATAAGAAAATGGATAATTTTAAAAACTATTTTATAGATAAAACTTATTTTGAAACAATTGATATTGCTAATTACTACGAAGAAATTGAGCCTCAAATTAAGCAATCAACAGTCAATTGGCGAATATATTCACTAGTGCAAAAAGGTATTTTGCAAAGGATAGGCAGGGGAAAATTTATAATCGGAAACAAAATGAAATTTATCCCCGAAATATCTTCCAAAACAAAGTCAATATATTCAAAAATACATAAAGAATTTCCTTTTTCAAATCTTTGCGTATGGCATACCTCTTGGCTTAACGAATTTATGCAACATCAGCCAAATCAATTTTATTATCTGGTTGAAGTTGAAAAAGAATCTACTGAATCTGTTTTTTATTTTTTAAAAGAAACAAATAATTCTGTTTTTCTTAATCCAAATAGTGATATACTTAATAAATATCTTTCAAATAATAAAGATGTTCTTATTGTAAAGCATTATATTTCAGAGTCTCCAATACAGAAAATTTCAGAAATTAAAACTGCAACTATTGAAAAAATATTAGTAGATATTTATTGTGATGAAATAATTTTTGCTGCACAACAAGGCTTTGAAATGCGAACCATTTTTAATAATGTTTATGAAAGATATGCAGTTAATGAAAGTAAAATGCTACGTTATGCAAATAGGAGAAAGAAAAAGGAAAGTTTTAAGGAATACATAAATTCAATTAATGGCACTAAAGTAAAATAAGTGCCAATATATAGATATGATTAATAAAAAAAATGTAAACACCGAATGGCTCGAAAAAGTTTCAAAAAAATACAAAATTAATGACAAAATACTTGTTGAAAAAGTAATTAGAGCATTACTGCTTTTAGAAGGGTTAGTACAACAAGAAATCTTTTTTGTATTTAAAGGTGGAACTGCTTTGATGCTTCACTTTGATTCTATAAAACGATTATCAATAGATATTGATATTATTTTACCAAAGGAAATCTCAAATTTTGATGATAAATTAAATAATATTGTTCAAAATCAAGGTTTTTTACGTAAAGATTTGCAATCGCGAAATGTTAAAATGAAAATAAAGAAAGAGCATTACAAGTTTTTCTATACTCCTATTCATAAAACAAATAATAATGAAGAATATGTGCTGTTAGATGTACTTTTTGAAGAAATACATTATTCAAATATATTATCTATACCTATTCAGTCTGCATTTGTTCCTATGAACAATGAACCATTAAATGTTATTGCACCAAGCATAGAAGACCTTTTGGGTGATAAATTAACAGCTTTTGCACCAAACACAACAGGAATACCTTATTTTAAAGGTAATGACAGTATGAGTATGGAAATTATCAAGCAACTTTTTGACATAGGTAATCTTTTTGATTCTGTTGCTGATATTGAAGTTATTAAAAGTACTTTTGCTCGCTTTGCAAAAACAGAACTTGCATACAGAAATGAGGAATTTAAAACTGAAACAGATGTTTTAAACGATATATATCAAACAGCATTATGCATTGTTACTCGGGGTGCTGATGGAGAAGGTAATTTTGAAGAATTACAAAAAGGAGTTCAACGCATTAAAGGAATGATTATTTCTGAAAACTACCAAATAGAAAAAGCCATTACACATTCATCAAAAGCAGCTTATATGGCAATTTTGATTAAAAACAGAGCTTTGCATATTGAAAAATATAACAACAAGCCTTTGCAAATGAAAGATTGGATAATAATTAATCCTTTTAACACAAAACTTAACAAATTAAAAAAATCCAATCCTGAATCTTTTTTTTACTGGTATAAGATTTTTGAGATAGATAATAAATAATATCTTTGCAAATGCTATAAATGTATTATTTATACACAAAGCCATTAAAATATGGATGGCTTTGTGTAGTTTTGTTACATACATAAGCGAGTTAGCGGCAATAATATTTGGCATTACCATTTATTGAAGTAATAACATTAGATGAATAAAAATGACAATTAAAGAAGACCATAGATTATATATTTCCATTGGTTGTTTAATGTGGATAGCATCTTTCTTTGGAGAAGGATATAAACTACAACCTTACTCGACAGTTGGTATTTTAATATCACCCATTATAACTATAATTGGCATTTTATATTGGTTTAGGTATTATAAAAATACTCGAGGACATTATCCAATGTTTTGGACTACTTGGAAAAATATTTTAGGTAAAATGCAAAGAAATCCTTTTGCAGGAATAATATTTATGTTCAAACATATTTTGGAAACATGGATATTTATGATAGTATTTTGGATGATAATTGTCTTAATTGGCTACTTAACATTTGGACAATCCAAAGCATTTGAAACTGCAAAAATATATTGTGAGAACAACAAAGAGATTAAAACAAAGACAGGAAAGATAAGATATTTTGGAATAATGGTAAGTGGAAAAATGTCAACAGGAGGAGGAACCGATAATGCGAACCTATTTTTTATAATTGTTGGAGAGAAAGGTAATTTTTCGGTGAACTCGGAACTGATTCAATTAAATGGTGAGTGGAAAGTTGATGATTTGAAAATTGAATAACAAATTCCTGCCGCTAACTTGTATTTATTGTATTTGGACTGATGACGCATATGTTAAGCTCAACGCTTTTTGCTTACTTTACTATCGTGGGGCAAAAAAACGTTTTCAAACTTCCAAACACAACAAATA
>CAZRCF010000401.1:0-2756 GCA_964598505.1 uncultured Lentimicrobiaceae bacterium
TTTTTGCTTGTATGATTTATAAAATTATTTCATTTCCAATACAAAAGGTAATCGAGCTTGAACACCTTTCATATTTTTAAGTGAGCGTAAATATTGAATAAACATATACGATTCGCCAAGCTCTTTTTCAAGAATTGAGCTTTGAGATGTTTGAACATTCTCCATAATTTTATCAAAAAACTCTTTTTGTTGAGGTAAATAAATAATGCGGTATTTATCAATTTTTGCTTTTTTGGCAGCAATAGCAATAGCTTCGTCAATTCCACCAATTTCGTCAACTAAACCCAAACGTTTTGCATCAATACCACTCCAAATTCTACCTTGACCAATGCTATCAACTTTTTCAATACTTATTTTTCTGCCATCAGCTACATGTTTGATAAATGTAGCATAAACACGTTCAATGCTTTTTTGTATCACATTAAACTCAAAATTATCAAGAGGTCGCATAATATTCATATAATCGGAGTGAGCATTAGTGTTAACCTGATCAATTGTTATTCCTAATTTATTATTTAATAATTTTTTAATACTTGGTATAAATCCAAAAACCCCAATTGAACCAGTTAAAGTAGTAGGTTCGGCAACTATTGCAGAAGCTGCACAAGCAATATAATAACCCCCAGAAGCTGCATAATCGCCCATTGAAATTACAACTGGTTTAACTTTATTAGTTAAATAAACTTCTCTCCAAATAATTTCGGAGGCTAATGCACTACCACCAGGCGAATTTACACGCAAAACAACAGCTTTTACATTTTTATCAAGACGAGCTTTTCTTAATTCACTTGAAGTTGTTTCGCCACCAATTGATTTATCATCGCCATCACCATCATTAATTTCGCCTACAGCATATATAATAGCAATTTTGTCCTGTGAGCGAATATATTGTATCTGACTATTTGATGATTTTGAATATTTTGAAAGCGAAACAAATTTTATGTCGTTTTCTTCGCTAATTTTTAATCGTTTTCTCAGTTCCGAATAAACTTCATCTTTATACATTAAACCATCAATAAACTTTAATTTAATTGCTATTTCGGGGTCATCAAGTAGCAAATTATCAGCAGCATCGTTTATGGTTTGAACGCTTATTTTTCGAATATCAGCAATTTTTTGAGTTAAATGATTCCATATAGAACCAATATAAGTTGAAAGTTGCTCGCGATTGGCTTCGCTCATTTTATCAAGGATAAATGGTTCTACTGCCGATTTAAACTTGCCATGACGAATTATTTGAGGTTCAATATCTAATTTTTCAAATGCTCCTTTAAAAAACATAATCTGAATACTAAGCCCTCTAAGATCGATAGAGCCTTCGTTATTCATATAAATTTTATCGGCTACACTTGATAGATAGTAAGCACTTTGGCTGTAATTATTGCTATAACTTACAATAAATTTACCCGATTTTTTAAAATCAATAAGTGCATTTCTAATCTCTTCGATTGTAGCAGGTGCAGCAGCAATATCATTTACATTTAAATAAATACCCTTAATGTAATCGTCTTTTGCTGCCTGACTAATACATCTAATTATCTGATCTAAGCCATTAGCTTGGTTTGATTTCATACTTGCAAAATCAAAATTCTCAAATGGGTTTTTGCTTTCACGCTCCTCAATTGGAGAATCTAAGGTGATTTGCAAAACAGAGTTTTCGGTTATTTTAACCTCTTTTTTAGTTGAAGACGAAATTGCTGAAAAGATTATAATTATAAAAAATATAAAAATAATCACCCATGTTAAGAAAAATCCTAACATAGAAGCAAACATAAATTTAAAAAATTGTTTCATTTTGTTGATTTTTAAGTGTTTTTTAAAAAAGATAAATATAATTCATAATTTATTGGCAATAATATAAAAAATAATTGAGGCACACAAAATTATTTGAGTTTCGACCTTAAATTCGGGTTGAAATGATATTTTTTAAAGATTTAATTGTTTTTTTTACTAATATTGTATTTGATAGATTAGTTTATAAATAAATCAATTAAACATTATAATTTATGAAGCGAATTACTGTTTTTAGCTTACTTGCATTTTCGACAATCATCGGCTTTAGTCAAATAAAGATGATTGATTTAAATGGAGTATTTACAAACCCAAAAATGCAACCATCAAATTTATCACAATTACAATGGAAATCGAATACCGAATATACTTGGGTTGCAAACAATTGCATAATTGGCAGTTCTGTTAAATCACCAAAAATTGACACATTAGTTCGTATTTCAGATATAAATATAAAATTATCAAATCTTAAAATTGAAGAACTTAAAACTTTGCCCCAGGTTAAGTGGAAAAACGAAAATACAATTTATTTTACACATAGCAGGCGGCTTTTTTATTACGAATTAAAGAAAAAAAATCTTTTACAAATTACCGAATATTACGATAAATCATCGAATTATAATATTGATTATCAGTTGAAAAAAATTGCTTATACAAGAACTGATAACAATATTTTTGTGTCGGATAATGGAAGGAACTTTCAAGTAACTTTTGATGGTGGAAATGGAATAGTTAATGGAGAGTCGGTTCACAGAAATGAATGGGGTATAAAAAAAGGAACTTTTTGGTCGCCAAATGGTAATTATTTAGCTTTTTATCGAATGGACGAAAGTATGGTTACTCAATATCCATTAATTGATATTTCAGGAAAAAATGCTAAGGTTGAAAACATTCGCTACCCAATGGCAGGCGCAAAAAGCCATGAAGTTACAATAGGAATATACAATAATGAAACTGGGAAAACT
>CAZRCF010000402.1:0-2751 GCA_964598505.1 uncultured Lentimicrobiaceae bacterium
ATTAACTAATACTGTTCCTTATCGTTAGGGAAGCTTTTTTCTTTAACATCATTTATATAGGAGCTTACAGAATTAATAATTTCTTGGCTAAGGTTATGGTATCTTCTTAAAAAACGAGGAGAAAACTCTTGTGTCATACCAAGCATATCGTGCAATACTAAAACCTGACCATCAACTCCTCCGCCTGCACCAATACCAATTAAAGGAATTTGTAATTCTTTTGAAATTTTTGTTGCTAAAACTGCCGGTATTTTTTCTAAAACTATACCAAAACAACCTGATTTTTCTAACAAATGAGCATCTGAAATTAATTTATCGGCTTCTTTTTTGTTAGTTGCTCTAACCGAATATGTGCCAAATTTATTAATTGATTGTGGCGTTAATCCAAGATGACCCATTACAGGAATTCCTGCTGATAAAATTCTCTCAACAGATTCAATTATTTCGCTTCCTCCCTCAAGTTTAACTGCATCGGCTCCCGATTCTTTCATAATACGTATTGCCGAATTTAAAGCTTCTTTTGAGTTTCCTTGATATGTACCAAATGGTAAGTCGATAACTACAAGTGCATGCTCAACACCTCTCACAACCGACGATGCATGATAAATCATTTCATTTAAGGTAATAGGAAGCGTGGTTTTGTGTCCTGCCATAACATTTGAAGCCGAATCACCCACCAAAATTACATCTATATTAGTCATATCTAACAACTTAGCCATTGTATAATCATAAGCTGTTAACATTGCGATTTTTTCACCTTTTGCTTTCATTTTAAGCAAAACATTAGTTGTAATCTTGTTTACCGATTTTGAAGTATAAACTGACATAATATTTTTTTTATAATTGCAAACTTACATTATAATTTAATACACAAACAAGATTTTTTAAATTCTTAGTATTTTTAATAGTGAAAAAATTGCAAAAACTGTTTTTATATATTATATTTGTGAAAAAATTGTTAAACAAAAATTCAAATACTATGAAAAAATTATTAAAAATTAAATTATTTACTTTGATATTAGCTCTACTTTTTACAACTAAATTTGCTAATGCTCAAACTGATATGGTGCAATTTTTAGCTGCCGGTACAGCAGATGCTAATAAATTAATAAATGGCTATGCTTCACCATTATTAGAAACAATTGGTAACAATTTGAACAATGGTTGGTATAACACTGCTGATCCATTAAAATTGGGCAGGTTTGCAATTACTATTGGGGCTACAGCATCGTTTGTTCCTACCGATAAACAATCGTTTGAAATAAATCCTTCAGATGGATATTCTACAATTACTACTGCTGATGGACTTGCAAAAACTTCTCCAACAGTATTTGGCGATAAAACAACCTCAGCCAATTTGAATATTGTGCTCAAAAATGGAACTTTTACTGCAACAGCTCCTTTTGAAGCCCCTAAAGGAACAGGTGTTTCAATATCTCCGCTACCTATTGCTCAACTTAGCGTTGGATTAATTAAAGGAACCGAAGTTATGGTTCGTTGGCTGCCAAGTATTGATATGGACGGTGTTAAAACTAATTATTTTGGATTTGGAGTAAAACACAATATTAAACAATGGATACCGGTTATAAAAAGTTTACCTTTCGATTTATCTTTTATTGGTGCATTTACTAGCGCCGAAGTTAAATACTTTGGAGAACAGTTTTTAAAAGCAGATAATACTATTAACAATCCGTCACCAAATACTGATTATACAAATCAAGGAGTTAATTTTTCTTCTTCAGCATGGAATGTTAATTTAATAATTTCAAAAAAACTTCCAATTATTTCGTTTTTTGGTGGTTTCCGCTTATCACATTATTCTTCAAATCTTGATTTAGTAGGTAATTATCCTGTTACAATATTAAATAATTCGGGTGTTAAAGAAGTTGCTACATTAACCGACCCAATAAATGTTGAAGGTTCCGGAACAAGTTTTGGCTTTAATGGCGGTTTGAGAATTAAATTAGGATTTTTCGCTCTATTTACCGAAGGCACTTGGGTGCCTGGGGGTTATTCATCGGCTTCAGGTGGTATTGCTCTTGGTTTCTTTAATTAAAATTTATTGATACAAAAAAAAGAGGGAGTTTTTTAAATAAAACTCCCTCTTTTTGTATTCTATCTACTTTGTCTTTACGACACAATTATCTTTCCGTTTTTAATCGTAAAGCTATATAGTACAACCGTATCAACATTTATATTATTAATTTTTCCGGCAGTCCATTTTTTCATTTCTGCAAACACAGCAACTATTTGACTATCCAGCTCCGGACTTTTCGTTTTATTACTTATCGTACATCTTACAAGTTCGCCTTTACAATTTATAATTAAATTCACCATACCTTTATCTTCATAATCTGATTTGTCTTTCAGAAAACTTACCTGAGAATTAAGTTGCAAAGTAATTTCTTCGTCTGTTTTAGGAGCTTTTGCTTTAACTTGTCCATTACCCGGAAAAGGCAAAATAGCTATTACATTTGCATTATCGCAAACACCTTTTATTGGTTCTTTTACTTCCATTCTGGCAACCATATTCTTCACTGAACTATTATTAGTTGTAGCACATGAACTAATTATTACCATAGCTATTAAGCTAATACAAATTGCTGTAAGTCTGTTTTTTTTCATTTTTAATTTATTTTATTTTTACTTTAGTATTTATTGATATTTGGAAAATTATTTTTTTGATTTTTTAAAATAGGCTTGTTGATAACGCCCGAGTATTACTTTTCGTTTGGATTTTAGCCCCACTTT
>CAZRCF010000403.1:0-2721 GCA_964598505.1 uncultured Lentimicrobiaceae bacterium
CAAACTTTACCCGTTTAAATTTCTTATTGTTCTTAAAAAATGTATTTAGTAGAGTTGCATTTTGAAATTTAACACTATAAAAAGAACAATTTTCAAAATGACTGTCCTCTATTGTACCTTCAAAAACAATATCCTGAATTGCCATTTCAAAAAAGTTTGTCCCATTCAACTTTGCATTTACAATAGTATTTTTTCCAAATCCTCCATTTTTAAATTCAGCTTCGGTTAAATCTGCTTCTGTAAAATCACAATTTTCAATATAGCTCTTTAAAAATTTAATTTTTTTTAGTGAACAGTTTCTGAATTCATTCTTATTTAACATTGAATTCTGAATTTGGCTGTTGCTAATGTCGGAATTTGTGAAGTTGCAGTTATCCACATTGTTACTCTTTAGAAGAAGTCCTGACATCTCCGAACCTACAAACAAACATCGTTGAATATTTGTAGAACTTAGTTTTTCATGTAGATTTTTTAGTCCAGAAAAGTCACTGTCGGTCAAGTTTAGTTTGGACATATCCCAACTAATTTTTTTCTTTTGTGTTTTTGATAACTCATTTGAATTATTATTGGATTTTTCTAAAGCTGTAATTTCAACATTAGTAGCTTGAAAATTCTCAGAAAAATAGTTAAGGTCAACGCCAAGAATTTGTGCGAGACGATTTAGTGTGGTAATGTCTGGCATTGATTCTCCACGTTCCCATTTTCCGACTGCTTGAGGACTTATAGATACTTGCTGTGCAAGTTCTGCTTGTGAAAGATTAATTTTCTTTCTTGCGGTAGCGATTTTGTCGCCAATTAATTTTGAATTTAGCATCTTAATTTATTTTTAAAATTTGATGCTACAAAGTTATTTTGTCTCATTGTATTTATGCAAATAAAGTCCGCTACCATTAGTTGCTTTTACACTACTTTCTGTTGTATTCCGACAACTATTCATTGTTTTTGAGTCTCCTGTAAACTTTAGTGTTGATTTGGTCATTAATTATCTTTGTAGTTTGGTCGTCCAACATTGCTGGTAACGCCTGAGGCTTGCTTTTCGGCGGGGATTAAATCCCACTTTCCTGTCGCTTAACGCTTCCGTTTATTAATTTGTTTGTTGTTTCAAGTTCCAGTTCTCCCCCCTGGAACCAAGGCTTTGTTATCTGCTGGCGTTTTCTTTCTTCTATTTTTATCAACCTTGTCAATCAATTTATTTTTATTTTTAATTTCCATTTTTCAGAACATCTGCTATGGTGTCAATGAAGTTTTTTGTCTTACTGTTTTTGTTTTTTGTCCTCACAAATTCCAATTCCACAATTCAGACACTTTCTTGTCCAAGGATTCCTTATAGTTGAATTGTCCAGAATGCTAAAACTTTTCCCACAATTAGGGCATTTAATTTTCATTGAAATTGCATAAACAATAATCCATAGCAACATATGTGAAACAAGTATAGTCGATTGAATATTATTGTCTTTAATCTGAGTCAAGGTGTAAATTGCATTCGGAATAATTAAAATAAAAATAATCCGTCTAAGTAATCTCAAATGTCTAATTTTCCTCAAATTTCCAAAATTTTTCATTCAATTCTTTTTATATTACGCTTGTTGCTAACGAATCGCTAATCGCCATTAGGCGGTTATTTCGTACTTAGCTTTAGGTTAATAAATTGATTTATATCATTGTAAATCAATTTATTATTAGTTTCAAGTATAAATTTGTTTAAAATTAAAATATAATTAAAGTACATTAGTTTGTCTATTTATAATATGTCAATTTTATCAACAACAAATTTAACTATTTATTTTAAATATCCAAATTACTTAAATGGCTTTTTTATTATTACGAATTTACAAACTTCGAACAACAAAGTAGAATTTTATTTTTCAAAATTAATCAACAGTTTTTGATTTGAATTTATCCACTTCAATTTTATATCATTCTTTCGTTTTAAGTTTACTTCCAAATCACAAGAGATGATTTTTTTAAATGAATACCTCTTTGGCATTAAATTATCATGAAAAACAGATCTTTTAAAATCAATTTCTGAGGGAAATACAATACACGAAAAATCTAATTCAACATTATAAGTAACTTCTGCATATTGAGGTCTAATTGATGAAATTTTATAATTAACAAATTTGACTTTTTCTCGTTTAATATTTGATGTTTTTTCAAAATCTACATCAAAACAAATATTAGAATCTATTTCTATATCTATTAAATCAACCAATTCTGCTTCTTTTGCTCTCAAATTATCTTCGATAAATGGGATAAATTGATTTTTTTGCTTAGTGTCATAGTATGCTGAAATATCAGATAGTAATCCAGATAAATCATCTCTGAATAATAAGTGAGAGCTTTTATAATTAGAAAAATCAGAATCTTTAGTTACAAAAATCATTTTTTTTCTGTTTTGCTTACACCAAGTTTCTATAGATTTTATTATAAATGCGTCAGGAAATTCAAACTTTTTCCCACTAATTGAAAATGGAGGTTCTTTTTTGTAATAGAGTTCAAAAATTTCTTCTATATTAATGTTATCTGCTGAGATCATTTTAATACTTGAGGTATTAATTATTACATTAAGTTTATCCGTCAATTCAGAAATAGATTTTTCAACTTTTATTTTTGATTTTTCAATTTTTTCATATTTACTAAGATTTCTAAGGATTCTAGATTTATTGATAAAGCTTACTAATTTATTATGTTCTTCTTTAGCGTCAATTAGTCCTTTTTTCA
>CAZRCF010000404.1:0-2705 GCA_964598505.1 uncultured Lentimicrobiaceae bacterium
AGGATATTGAGCCGAAGAGCCTTCGCTATTTGCAAAAAACACTTGTCCATCGTAAGAAAAAATATTTACACTTGATTTTTGTATAATTGGATATTTTTTAAATATAGCTGAAAGGTTTCTTGCAATATTTTCTAATTGAGCTTTGTTAATTTGAAAACTTTGATAAGGAACAACAATTTCAGCTTTCGGCATAGTACAAAAATCTAATAACTGTTTTTCTTCAATAGTAAGGCTTTGTTGGCTTAATGCCGAAATTTTTGCTTCGTAATTTGTAATTGCATTTTTATAATTATTATCAGTATTTAGCCATAATGCTCTACGAATATCATTTTTATTATCCGAAAATGGAATTTCATTACTATAAGGATTCCACGACCACATATTGTTTTCATCGAGATAATTTTCGTTTGTTTTTCCATTTTCGCCTACTAATACTCTATTTTCAAATAATTTTATAGGACGTTCTTCCGACTTTATAATTCCGCCAAGCGTTGCTTCAATTTGGAGTGTATTTGCATCGGAAATACTATAGCTTATAAATTTTGGAGATAGCATTTTTTCTATTTTTAAGCTATCCATTCCTCTTTGAATTTCGATTTTTATGGCATCAATAAAAGTATTATTTTGTGCCAAACCTAATTTTATCGTAACAAAAAATATTACAACTATCAGTAATAAATGTTTTTTTATCTTGTTCATATATTTATCTTTTTTAATTTAATTATTAAGGTCTTGGCAAAATTGGTAATTTAGTTTGATTTTTTGCTTTCCGTTGAGTTTCAATTTGTTTTACAAATAAAGTAGGGCAAATTGAAGATACAGGAACAGAACCCGATTCGGCACCACAAAAACCAGTAAAAAGACCATAATCATCGCCAGCTGATTCAATATTTGAAAAAATTGATAATGGTGTTCCAACCAAATCAACTCCACGAACTAATTCATCAGGTCTGCCATCGGTATATACCCTATAAACTTCTGTAGGAGTTACGTTAAAAGCATTTGGCATATATCTGCCTGTGGTTGTAAAACCGCCAACTGTATTCACAAACAAGTATCCATATTCTTTCCCTTGCTTTTTTGCTTCAGCAATTAATGTTTGTTTTAACTGTGCTGTTGTTAAAGGTTTGATAGACTCAACAAACATATTTGATTGACGACTAACTGCCTGCATTCCAGCTTGTGCTCTGCCATGACCATTCGAGTTTCCAAAACCTTCAATAGGAGTTCTCGACATTAAAAAATTCTTCATAATTCCTTTATCAACTATTATTAGTTTTTTGCCTAATTGTCCTTGATCATCATATTTATAAGCTCCATTTAAAAAGTATTGTTTAAATTTTGTAATGTTAGGATCAAATGTTATTGATAAGTTTTCATTTAATACTTTTTCGCCTACTTTTTTCTTAAATGTTTGAGCATCGCTCTCATCTTTCATTCGTTGTCCTTCAATACGATGACCAAATATTTCGTGAAAAAACACCCCTGCCGATGCTGCCGATAATAATGCAGGTCCTGTATATGAATCAACAACCGGAGCAGTACGAAGTTTTGTTAATATTTCGCTTAATTTTTTTGTTTCATTAATAATTATTTCATCAGAAGGCAAATCGCTTGGGTAAAAGGCAAAATAACTATTATATAATGGCAAGTTCATACCATCATCTGCTTGTGTTTCGGCGTTTGTCATAATTCGGCAAGTAACTCGGTTTTCGGTAATATTGCTACCGTCGCTCGCAACAAAGTATTTTCTTTCAATAGTATATGAAAAATTTGCTTCTCCTGAAATAACATCTTTGTTTTGAAGAAAAATTGCTGAATACTTTTTTATTTTTTCTTCCCAATTTTTTATATCAAATGCTATATCTTTTTCATTAAGCGGAGCTTCGTAATAAACATTTGGTTGTTCTTTGCTAAAATCATCTGATTTGTCTTCATCTTCAACCTTAATTGCAATATTAGCTATAACTTTTGCATATAAATCTGCTGATTTTCTATATTGTTTATCTGTTTCTTTCCATAATACTTGTTTAATTCCTTCAGAAATGTTTTCTATAGGAATTTTAACACCATTATCTCGCTCAAACCAACCGTAATCTTCACCTTTTATTGGGTGATTATTATCAATTTTGTTGTTTCCAACTCTAACGTTTGCACATAATCTACGGTTTTGAGTCCAACCCGATCTGGTGATTTGCCCAAAAGAAGTTTCGATGTTATATGTTTTAACATCATTTACCCTGTACGACATATAATATGGTGCCGCCTTCTCTTTTTTTAAGGTTTCCATATTCCTGTTTAGCTCTTCTTTCAATATATCCGACAATTTATCTTGCGAAAATGCCGATAACGAAAGAAATAATCCAATAAATAATAATTTAATTGTTTTTTTCATTTGTTTTTGGTTTTTGTGAATAATTAACTGTTAATTTATGATTTAATATCAATTCAAATTTTCAAGAATTATTAATAAAAGGAATTAAAAAGCAATTTTTACGCCAAATGATTTAATATGTTAATATTCAGATACATGAAGTAATATTGAAAATCAATATTGTAAATTTATTTTACATGTAGATGTAAAATAAATTTACAAAAGAAACTTTTTTGGTTATTTTAATTCAAAATTATTATATAACAATTATATTATCATACAAACTCAAAAATTAATAAAAAATTGTATATTTAATAAAATATTGCTTAAA
>CAZRCF010000405.1:0-1253 GCA_964598505.1 uncultured Lentimicrobiaceae bacterium
TTTATCGTTCATTTTTTTTATTTTTTTATAAGCTCTTAGCGATTAGCTGTTAGCTACTTTTTACTTTCCACTTTTTACTTTTTACTTCTTTAGTTAAATCTTTTTCTCCATCAAAAGTTTTCCGTTTGAAGGCAAATATTTTAATATTTCTTTGTTTTCTGTTTTTGGATGCAAAGTTAATTCAAATCCTGCATTTTTATACGTATTTATTGCCGAAGAATTGTTGTCGGCTAATATTATTTGTGCAATTTTAACAGTTTTGTCTTTTTGTTTTGCAAGTTCAATATGTTTATCAATAAGCAATTTAGCAATTCCCTTGCCTCTAAAATCTTTATTAGTGTATATAGATTCTAATTGCAAAGCATGTTCGGTTCTCTCAATATGAATTTCCGATAATATTTTGTTTAACGAGATAGCATTTTCAATTGCTTGCGAAGGCAAATTTGAAAATAACATATTGGCTTTAGCTAATGCTGATGGTATTTCGTCCATTGCTTCAACCCAACCTGCAACTGTACCAACTAATTTATTATCAATTTCGGCTACCAAAAAACTATCTAAACTTAATTCGCAGTAACCTTCGTTTTCAGCAATAATATTTCGTAATATTTGTTTTATCTCTTCTTCGGAAAGATTAAATATTGTGCTATAACTAAATATTTCTGTTCCGCTTTTTTCGGCATAATAAATTGCCTCAACCAAAAAATCAAGGTCATTTTCGTTAGCATTTCTAATAGTTATTTCCATAGTGTTATTGTTTTTTTACCCTTGTACCAGTTACCGTGCAACAGTTACCGGCTATCGGTTACCATTTTCTGCAGCTCTTTTCTATCAATTTTGCCATTTGAATTTAATGGGAATTCTTTAATTATATGTACTTTTTTAGGCACCATATAAGCAGGCAGTTTCTCTTTTGTAAACGAAATAATATCATTACTGTTAGCATTAATATTATCAACAAAAACATGAATTTCGGAAGTGCCATTTTCGAAATTAGTAGCTACAGCAGCAACATTTGAGCTCTTATTATATTCACGTATATTATATTCAATTTCGCTTAACTCAACTCTATAACCTTGAATTTTAATTTGATTATCGGTGCGACCACAATACATAAACAATTTATTTTCATCAATATAGCACAAATCGCCTGTTTTGTAATAAATTTTATTACCAATTTTTATAAATGCAGTTTTATTCAAATTTTCGTTATCTAAATAACCATAAGTAAGCTGAGTTCCGCTCAAACAAAG
>CAZRCF010000405.1:1353-2697 GCA_964598505.1 uncultured Lentimicrobiaceae bacterium
AGTTTTGGAAGTTCAACATCTTCTAAAAAAGGTCTTAAAAAGCTCAACATCGAAGGAACCATAAGGGCAACAGTAATATCGTGTTCCTCCAATAAACTGTAGGCATACATATATTTAATTTCGCCCTGCGGAATAGTGTAAATTGTTGCCCCAACACATAATGGTTGCAAAAACGACCAAACCGATAAATCGAAAGTAAGGTCGAACATCTGCAAAAAGCGATCATTTTCCGAGAAATCCATTTGCATTGCTTCAACGCTATCCATAAACGAAGCTAAATTTCCTCTTGTAATTGGCACTCCTTTTGGCACACCGGTGCTTCCGGAAGTAAATAAAATATAAGCTAATTCGTTATCCAAAGACTCTTTAAAACTTAAATTAATTTGCGTTTTTTGGAGTTTTGAAGTATAAATGATTTTAGTTTTATATAAATTTTCGGTTTCAATACTTGAGTTAAACAGACTTTTTACGTTTGCTTGCTTAATAATTGATAAATTTCGCTCAATAGGATTTAATGGATTAATTGGCACATAAGCTCGCCCCTCGAGCCATAAAGCAATTAATGTGGAGTAAGTATCTAAATCATCGTTTGTAATTACGCCAATAACTTTTTCGGTATCATCAATTTTGCTAATTTTATTTCTAATATTCGAAATTGATTGTGAAAACTCATTGTAAGTTATATATTTTTCGGCTATGCAAAAAGCATTTCTATGGCTATATTGTGCAGTAGAATTAACTATTTTGTTTAAAATATCTGTAAAATTCATTAGTAAATGATGATTTTTATTGAAATGCAAAATTAAGAAAATATGTAATACCGATAGTTTTTTAATAGAAATCATTACAAACTGCTTCATATAGCCACAAAGGTTAATATAAATTCAAAAATAATTTGTATTTTTGGCTTTTCAAATACAAACAAAATATTATGAAAGCAAATAAAATTATTATATCAGCCTTTCTAATCAGTATTATTATATTTTCGCAAAAAATATTTTCGCAAACTGATACTACAAAAAATGAAATATACAAATTTGTAGAAAACAGCCCATCTTATGTAGGCGGCGAAACCGCACGCTTGAGTTTTCTATCAAGTAATATAATTTATCCTGCCGAAGCAGTTGAAAAATTGATTGCAGGCACTGTTTACACCACTTTTGTAGTGGAAAAAGATGGAAGTATTACAGATGCAAAAATAGTAAAGGATATTGGTGGCGGTTGTGGTGATGAGGTTTTACGTGTAATAAAATTAATGCCTAAATGGAACCCTGGAACAAACAATACAAAAGAGCCTGTAAGGGTTCAATTTACTATGCCTTTTAAATTTTTTAGAACTGATAA
>CAZRCF010000406.1:0-2673 GCA_964598505.1 uncultured Lentimicrobiaceae bacterium
TTTACAAACAATAAAATAGTTAAATATATTTTGCCCGAAAACTCAAAACTAACCGATTTAACCGGCAAACATTTAACAGATGTGCCTAACCATCAGTTTACAATTGGTGGAACATGGATTAATAAATTTGTAAATATTATAATTACAAATAAATATGTTGGCGAGCAATGGGTTAATGATGCAAATATTGCTGATGAGAAATATTTTTTGCCCGAAAAATATCCTCAATATAATGTAACCGATATTAAATTATGGAAACCAATAGGAAAACATATTTCAATAGGAGTGAATGTGATAAATATTTTCGATAAAATATACTTAACAAGTAAAAGTCAAGTAAACCCGGGTAGAATGATATTTGGAGAATTTAAAGTGAAATTTTAAAAACAAAAACAATAAATTATGAAACGAAATTGGTTATTAATTACAATTATTGCACTATTTGCAATAACATCGTGTAAAGATGGAAAACACGGACGTAGAGACAGAGAACTTAACAATATTGATTCTACCGATAAAACAAATAATTTTTACGATAATGTAGAATCGAAATCATTACCTATTAAGGATATTGAAATTGAAGGCGAAGTAATTAAACTTGGAAAAGTTGATTTCACGAAATTATCAAAACATTCTGTAATTGTTAAAGAAGCTGAATTGGTGGGCGATAGCAATAAATTTATTGGTGCTTACCGATACGATGGATATTCGTTGTTTGATATTTTAAATGAATATATCCCAAAAAAAATTAACGAAAAAGAGTTTCGACCAATTATTGATTTATATGTAGAAATTGAAAATGATAAAGGTGATAAAGTAATTTTGTCGTGGGGCGAAATTTATTACCCAAACCATTTAAACGAAATAATTATTGCTACCGATGTAAGAAGAATTGTTCCATCGAAAACAAAAGAGTTATGGACATTGCCAACCGAATCGAAATTGGTTGTTTCATCAGATTTACTAACCGAACGCAATATAAGTAATCCTGTTAAAATTAGAGTAAAATCGTATCCACGTTCGTTTAAAACTGTTAAGGATATGAAACCTTGCCTATCGGAAAAAATTGATATTAAAGTAAATGATTCGTTGGTGAAAACCATATTTGAAAACCCAAAAGATTTAACAGTACAAAATTATAATACAATTTTTTATGGCAGAGGCAGAGGAATACACTCAACTACACCATTTAAAGGTGTTTTGTTAAAAGAGGTTTTATTGCCATATTGCGGTTTTAATAAAGGTATGATTAAAAAAGGAGTGGTTTTAATAACTGCTGCCGATGGTTATCGTAGCGTATTTACTTTTAGCGAATTAATGAACCGTAACGACCAATCGGAAGTTCTTTTGGTTTGTAAGAAAAACGTAACCGATGAAGGTATTTTTAGGGTATTTCCGGCTTGCGATTTCTTTTCAGATAGAGCTGTAAAAGCAATTTCGGAAATTTATATCGAACAGGCTAAATAGGTTTGTAATTAACAGTTGTACTATACCTTTGTCAAAGTTTGTAGCTTTGACAAAGGTATTGCAGTTTAAAAACAAAAAAGTGCGAAGTTTCGAAACTTCGCACAATTGGGCGGCATTTAATATTCATTATTTTAACTAATCTTGACTAAAAATTTCAATAAGCATTTTGAGTTCATTTTTTGATATGCTAGTTTGCTCCGATTTGTCATATATATCCATTAAAAATACAGTATTTTTAACAACACGAACATAAGTAATCACTCTTGCACCGCCACTTTTACCTTTTCCTTTACTGGTAATTGCAACTCTTATTTTATAGCAATCTTTACCAATGTTAGTACCGAGAGTCGGATTAAAAGCAAGTTCGTCAAAAACAAAAGCCAAATCAGAAGTCATTGATTTGTATTTTTTAGCTAATCGTTTAAGTTTGCGTTCAAACGGTTCAGTAGCAATAATATCAAAGCTCATTTAATAAGTCTTTAGCTGATTTTAATTTTTTCTTTCCCTGTTCAAATAATTTTACATCGTTAAATGCCTCTGCTAAATCGCTTATAAATTGGCTTTTTTTTTCACTCTTTACCTCTTTTACAACATTAATGTATTTAAGGCTTTTCACTAATTCCATAAAAAACGAAACATGGCTGTTATCTTTTATCTCGAGTATTACTTTCATAGTTTAATTATTTTATTGTGCTGCAATATTTTTTTGAAATAAGTCTTTAATTTTTTTTGCAAAGATACTATTATTAAATAATAATAGTAAAAAAATTACTAATTTAGGTTATTCTTTACCTTTGTCAAAGTTTGTAATTTTGACTAAGGTATAGTAGTTTATAAATAAGAAAGTGCGAAGTTTCGAAAAAACTTCGCATAAACAGATTTTAATGAAACAATAATCCCTAAGGGATTAAATGTTTATAGCAATAAATTCTATTGCAAGTTTGTTCGACCCCGATAGGGGTCGCATGTTTATATATGTCTCTTTTTCTATAAATATTTGACCTCTTCGAGGTCACGTATTTGACTATTATGCGCAGTTTTTAACTTTGACAAAGTTAAACTGAGTTTCAGGCGAGCAATTCCAATGTTGAAAAATCTCAAACGGAGTTTCAGGCGAGCAAATACAACATTGGAAAAGCTCAAACTGAATTTCGGGCGAGCAATTCCAATGTTGGAAAAGGTCGAACTGAGTTTCGGGCAAGCAAT
>CAZRCF010000407.1:0-2672 GCA_964598505.1 uncultured Lentimicrobiaceae bacterium
ATAAGATGTAAAGGTGTAAATGATTGAATACCTGAATATTCATAAGCTTTATCATTCATTATTTCAACTTCATTATCCTGATTAATTGCTATTAAACCTGCTGCAGCATGTTGAATAAAAGTTTGATAGTATTTCTCGAGATATTCGTTTTGTAATTTTATTTCATTAATTCTATCATTAAGTTCATTCATACTTTTATATAAATGACGAAGCGATTTTTGTTTAATAGATGTAGGAAATTTAAGAGAAGCGTCATCATTTTTTATAGCTTCAAAGAAAAAAGCAACTTGTTGGTTCGATTGATTAAAATTATTGATTATTATTATCAATGAAATTGGTACTGGTATAAGAAAAAATAAATACCAAAAATCATTGTGTGATGAAACATTATAGCCTACTATTAATGAAACACCTGTAATTATTCCAATATTGATAATTGCTGTTAAAGTAATTTTTTTATAGCCCATATTTTTCCATTTTTTTGTACAATGTCGGACGCGAAATTCCTAAATTTTTTGCTACTAAGCTAAGACTTTGTTTTTGCTTTTTCAACTCTTGCATAATCATTTTTCTCTCCATATCTTCAAGTGTAAGTGTTTCGTTAAGAAAAATATCTTGGGTTTGATTCAAATATAAATCCTGAGTACTAATGCTATCACCTTCGCACAGAATAATTGCCTTTTCAATCGTATGTTGCAACTCTCTTATATTACCGGGCCATTGGTATGTTTTTAACCGTTCCATTGCCTGAGGCTGAATTTTTATGTTACTCTTTTTGTATTTTAGCCCATATTTATTTGTGAAAAAATTAACCAATACTTCAATATCTTCAACACGCTCTCTTAAAGGTGGAAGTTCAATATGAATAGTATTAATTCTATATAGTAAATCTTGTCTGAAACCATGCTCTTTAACCATTTGTTCCAAATCTTTATTGGTAGAGCTTACAAGCCTTATATTTATAGAATGTCCTTTGTTAGACCCTACAGGAATAACAACTCTATTTTGCAATACACTTAATAGTTTTGCTTGCAAATTCAGTGGTAAATTCCCAATTTCATCTAAAAGAAGTGTGCCATTATTTGCAACTATCATTTTGCCAATTCTATCTTCACGAGCATCGGTAAATGAACCTTTAACATGACCAAACATTTCGCTTTCAAAAAGGCTTTCGGCAACAGAACCTAAATCAACTGTTATCATAAGCTCCTTATTTCGTTCTGATAAACGATGAATTTCTTTGGCTATTAATTCTTTCCCGGTTCCGTTTTCTCCAGTAATTAGTATGTTTGCATCGGTTATAGCAACTTTTTTTACAATATCTAAAACCTTTTGCATCGCTTTTGAAACTCCAATTATCATTCTATCATCGCGATTTAACTCAGTTTTTAGGTTTTGCTCTCTTTTCAGCAAATCGCCAACAGCCAAATTCGATTTTCGTAATTTTAATGCGGCTTTTAATGTTGCTAAAAGTTTTTCATTTTCCCAAGGTTTTAGTATAAAATCGGCTGCACCCTCTTTTGTTGCTTTTACTGCAATTTCTATATCGCCATAAGCTGTAAACATGACTATTTCGATATTTGGTTTTAGCTTTTTCACCTCTCTTAACCAATAAATTCCCTCGTTGCCGGAACACTCACCAATATTAAAGTTCATATCCATTAAAACTATGTCGATATCTTTTGTTTCAATTTCGTGAAGCAATGAATTAGGGTTTGAGATAGTAAAAACCTCCTCAAATTCATACTTTAAAAACATTCGAAGTGCATTTAACACACTTTTATTATCATCTAAGATTAGTAGTTTTCCATCTTTTGAGTTTATTGCTTTATTCATATATAAATATTTAATATAATCAATTACAAATGTAAAGAAAATTTACATTATATTGTAATAAATATTTACAAAATAAATATATATAGTTTTGTAATATGCTTATAACTAAGATATTATATGGTTTGGCATAAATATTGAACAATATGGATTTACAATTTAAAAATTAAAACAATGATACAAACAGTTAATTTAACAAAACGGTTTAAAACCGACGAAATTGAAACTACTGCGTTAAATAACGTTAGTTTACAAGTAAAACAAGGTGAATTTGTTGCTATTATGGGTCCTTCGGGATGTGGTAAATCTACTTTGTTAAATATACTTGGCATGCTTGATAACCCTACCGAAGGTGATTATATGTTTGATAGCATTAATGTTGCAAAACACAATGAGAGTAAACGAACTCAATATCGAAAGGGGAACGTTCAGTTTGTTTTCCAAAGTTTTAATTTGATTGACGAATTAAATGTTTTTGAAAATGTTGAATTACCACTTCTTTATTTAAAAATTGGAAGTTCAGAACGTAAAAAAATGGTAATGGAAATTCTGGAACGTATGAAAATCGGTCATCGCAGAAGACATTTTCCACAGCAATTATCGGGCGGACAACAACAACGTGTAGCAATTGCAAGAGCCATTGTGCCTAATCCAAAACTAATTTTAGCCGATGAGCCAACCGGTAATTTAGATTCAAAAAATGGTATTGAGGTTATGAATCTTTTATCGGAATTAAATAAACAAGGAACTACCATTATAATGGTAACACACTCGCAACGCGATGCTGCTTTTGCACATAGAGTTGTAAATTTATTCGATGGTCAAATTGTAACCGAAGA
>CAZRCF010000408.1:0-2662 GCA_964598505.1 uncultured Lentimicrobiaceae bacterium
ATTAACTGTAAGCCGGGTAAGAGATATTGTATAAATTAATACTATTCAAAAAAAATCAATATGCAAGCGGCTTCCAATAATTGGTAGCCGCTTGCATATTGTTATATAATATCTATTTAGATCTTAATTCAGGTCTATTAGCAACGTTAAAGCCAATTGAAATACCAATTACAGAACCCTCTTGACGAGGCGAGCAATATATGTTTAGTGGCATATTTAAGTATCCCGATTTAAAAGTTTTTCCAACAGCAAATATCATACCCGTAGATAATGTAAGTTTCCCTCTTCGGTCAATTTGTTCAATATATGAACTTCCAAGTTGTGCTAAATCATTATCATTTCTAATAGTCCAAACACCATTTTTATCATAAAATCCTTCGGAATATTTTACTATTCGAAACACAGGTCCTAAACCAAACTCAATACCCGATTTATTGAAACGAAACCCTAAAACACCAGTTAATGAAGGAATTATAAAACCAGACTCTAAACTATTTATTGTTGGTATTATTTCTACTAATGCTTGAAAATCGCCAGAGCTAAGATATTGTTGTTCAAACTGATAGCCTATCATGCTGCTAAGCGGATGCATCTCGTAACCACCAACGGTTTTTGAAGCCGACATACGCTTTGCATAAGTCCCCAAAGCATAAGTTGCACCAACCCTTGGTCCATTTAATTTCAGGCTTGTTTTTGAACTAGTAATTGGTTGGTCGTAGTTAGCTAATAAATCAACCATTAATTTATCGTTTTGAATACCTAACAGATTGTTTATTGATATTCTGATCATTATTTGTAATTGTTCTTGTTGATTAATATACTCCATTACATCTGTTTTTTTAATAACCTCTTCATTTACATCAATTAATCTTAAAATAAAAATTAATTTGTCGCCAAATTTTTCAATGCTACCAGTTATCATATTATCAGCATTAAGCATTTTGCCAATTTTAACTAAGCTGCTTTTTCCATAACTCGCAATAACATCAATATTGTTTTTTTTTATTAAATCCGACACATCGTACCTGTCGAGAACTTCGTAAACATTGGTTTTTTCGAGTTCTAATTGAACCATATTCCGAATTGCTTTCGAGTCAATTACTAAATCTTTCGTATCAATACTTATTATTGCTACCTTTTTTTTGTTTTGAGCATTAATATTTAATACGATTAAACTTAATGCTAATGCGAAAAGAAATTTTACCGTTTTCATAATTTTGTTTTTTAAAGTTTATAGCACAAAATTATAACCCAGTTTGAGCTAAACAAAATTGATTAATATTAGTGCTTTTCAATTGCTTGCAACTATTGATTAATTTCAAATTACAGATTGTTAATAAAATTTAATATTTGCATTTTTTGCAATTGATAGACTTATTTTTGCAATATTTGCAAAAAGTTCTGAGGCTAACAATTACTTTATAATTAAAATTTATGGATATTAATAACGCAAAAACTATACAATCAGAGTTTTTGAAAAAAATTGAAGACACAATTCCAAAAAATACTTCTTTAGTAAATGAATTGTCGGATTTGTTAAATATTAGCACCGATAGTATTTACCGCAGAATGAGATTAGAGACTTTTTTAACGCTTGAGGAGATAATTATTTTAAGTAATCATTTTAAAGTTTCGTTTGATACATATAACTCTGTTAGCGAAAATGTTACTTTCTCTTATTCAAAAATGGAATCAAGTGTTGATAGTTTCTATAAATATCTTTCCAAATTGGTTAAAGATTTAGAAATTATAAATCAATCAAAGGAAAAACAAATTATTTATGCTTGCGAAGATATTCCAATATTTCACCATTATCGTCATCCGATTTTGGCTTCATTTAAAATGTTTTATTGGGTTAACGCAATATTAAGTATTGCAGAGTTTGAAAACGAAAAATTTGATTCTGAAGTTATTCCAAATGAATTGCAAGAGTTGGGACAAAAAGCAATTGATTTATATACCAATATTCCATCAATAGAAATTTGGACAGAAACTACAATTCAAAGCTCAGTAAAGCAGATAGAATATTTATGGGAATCGGGTAAATTTAAGTCTATTAGCGATGTTTTGGCAGTTTGTAATGCTCTTAAAGAGGAGATTAATTTAGTAAAAAAACAGGCAGAAAATGGCACAAAAATTTTCTGCAATCAAAATACTGATGATGATAATTCAAATAATTACAAACTATATTATAGCGACTTGGAAATTACAAACAATTGTGTACTAGTTCAATTAGGAAATACGAAATCGGTTTATCTTGGTCATTTCACATTTAATACCATGTCAACTTTTAATGATTCTTATGGCAAAGAAACTTTAAACTGGCTAAATATTATTATGCGAAAATCTGTTTTAATAAGCGGTGTTTCCGAAAAAATTAGATACCAAATTTTCAGAAAGTATTTAAAACAGATTGAAGATTTAGAGACACGAATTAATTCAAAAGAATAATCTAATTCATTAATATACATTTGTTTAATTAAATATTTTTCAAAAAAACAGCTACTTATTTATTAATTAGTATCTGCACGAAAACTAATATATTTTCTTGTTTGCTTTATGGTGTTTTGTCATTCTGAGCCTTAGCGAAGAATCTCATTCACATTGTTCAGTATAACAAAATAGAGATGCTTCACTGCGTTCAGCAAGAACTGTGTTAATT
>CAZRCF010000409.1:0-2645 GCA_964598505.1 uncultured Lentimicrobiaceae bacterium
GAAAAAAATGGAACAGTTACTATTTATTGATTATTTTGAGTTAAAATGCTAAAAAATAAATGTCATTATCCATTTTTTATTTTTTTGCTTTTTACCTTTTTAAGTAAAGTTCCACCATCAATAAAATAAAGAATTTTCAAAGCTAAAGTATTTGCTTGCGGTGCATCAAACGAGTAACGCAAGTAGTGCATATAGTTTTTATCTGCATTTTCTAATTGGTGAATAAGTTCGTTTTTATATGTTAGCATTAAGCTACTACCGGGAGCAAAATCCCATTGAAAAGTTAAATCGAAATTAAATGCAGAATATATAAAATCATGATTTTCATTATATCCATTTATCGAATTACTTAGATTTCCATCTTCATTTAACACATAAAAATCAGAATACTTTCCTTTCGACCAATAGTAACGTGAACGAAGATTTAACGATAAACTATTTTTTATAACATATTCAGCTGAGATAGTGTTTTCAACATTTTGAACCCATCTTTTACCAAAAATAATTTGATTTATCGAATCAGTTCCAGCGTAACCTCTTTGTCCTGAATTACTTGAATATGTTGAGATATATCTCATATTTATATGGTTTCCGATTCGTATTAGAGGCGAAATTGTAAAATAGTTATTGTTTCCATTAAATTTTGAAGAATATGTAATCTGATATGTTCCATCAAGTGCAAATGGATTGCGGTAATCGGTCGAAAAATTGGTATTAACAGATATTAATTCCGAAGTTTTATAATAACGCCCAAATTGGCGAGGTTCATAATAATCATAAGTTGAAATTGGTCGTACGGTAATATTTGACCAATATGTAACATAATTTTTACTATTAGTTCTAAAAAAATGATAAAGCATCATATTTGTAATCATTCCTGTTGACCATTTTGTAGATAAATCGGCACTGATACTATTATACATACTCATTACTTTCCAAAACGGATCGGGCTCTGTATATGAAATATTATAGCTTGATGAAATTTCATCGTTTACAAAATTTATTCCCATATCATTCGGGTCGTAATGTTTATCTTTTATCCATGCATAAGCCGAATATTTTAATTTTCCATTGGTTTTGGCAAAAGTAAAATCGTACTTAAAACCCTCAAAAGCTTTGTTTGAATAAAAATTATCTCCAATAACCCTTCGGCTCATTCCGCCCAAGAAATATATTTTATAATTTCCATCGGCAAAATACCATGTGCCACCTAAAGCCGAAACATTAGCATTTGTATTATTTTTACCTCTGAAAGTATTTGCATTGCTTAAAAAAATATTCGATTTTCCTTTAAGAGCTTTATCAATTACAAGTATATTATAATTTGTTAGTGGCTCTGTTTCAATACTTCTTCTATTGCCCAAATCATCATCAATATAAGCTAATGCTCTATTTGTAATTGCATTAAAAACACCAACTGCCAAGCCATTTGACGAACGACCATAAAATTTTAGAGCATTTAATAATTGTGTGCTTTGAGGGTTAAAAGCAACTTTTTCGTTTGTATTTATTTTACTTTCTACATTATAATAACCCGAAGGCTGCTTGCCAATGCGCCGTGAATAAATCAAATCTCCTTGTTGAAACAACGACATAGATTCGTAGAAAAAAGGACGATAATCGCCATAAACAGTTTCAAAAGCACTTAAATTTTTAACCTGATTATCCGACTGAACTTGACTAAAATCAGGCAATAGTGTTATATCCATTGTATAACTTTGATTTACTCCCCACTTTAAATCTAAACCACCATTTATAGTATTCGACCATTTATTATTATTGTTTTCTGCCGGATTTGTTTGCGTTAAAGCATTAATATATGGTGTTAAAAATAGCCTAAGAGGTGGTTTTACATTTGACAAATTTTCCGATTTCGACCAAAATTGAATATAATTGTCATTAGTTTTTTCTTCCAAACACCACGAGTCAAGCTCGCGATTACGCCGAATGTAACGATAAAACTGAACTCGCCATTCCTGTATGTCTTTTGTAGGAAATGTAATTGCCGAAAATGGAATATACAACTCAGCAACCCACCCTTTTTCATTTATAATCACTTTGCTATCCCAAACCGCATTATACGAACCATCTGTCTCTTTCCATTCCGATTGCACACCCGAAGCTGATATTTGAAAATTATAATAATCTTGCATTGTATTGTATGGGTCAAATTCTATTGAAAAGTTGTCGGCATGCAAACTCGCATCTCTCATTCCTAAATGTCTTCTAATGCTATCGGGAGCCGAATCGTACATTGTAGCTCCAATATAAATGCCATTATCTGAATAGCACAAACGCACTTCTGTTTTTTGAGTTGTTGGTGCGTTCCAAACCGGATCGTGCTGCTGAAAATCGCTATAAACGGTTGATTTACTCCAAGCATCATCATTTAAAACTCCATCAATTACAGGAACTTTTTCAGTTCTATAAAAATTTGCTGTTTTTTTAGTTTGTGCTAATATTGAAAATGATGAAAAAAGTATTGTTGAAACTATAATTAATCGAAATATTTTCATGTTTTTAGAAATGTTAATTTTTATTCAAAATTAATAATTTAAGTTTAATAAAATAAGTTTCCATAAACACAATTAAAAATAAAATTGTTTTTCATCATTTCTGCAAATTTGAATTTAACTAAAGATTGC
>CAZRCF010000410.1:0-2633 GCA_964598505.1 uncultured Lentimicrobiaceae bacterium
TGCTAATTATGAAAGCCATTGAACTAATAACAAATACCGTTACTCCAATTCATACTTCCGATACCGGATTTTTGGCTTTGCAACTAATGGATGAATATAAAATTAGCCATTTGCCTATTGTAAACAACGAAGAATTTTTGGGTGTAATTTCAGAAATTGATATTTTAAATTTAAACGATCCCGAAATGCCAATAGGTAATCATTCATTATCGCTTGGACAAACTTTTGTTTACGAAGATCAGCATATTTACGATATTATTCAATTAATTTCGGAGCAAAATTTAACAATTGTTCCTGTTATCAATTATAAAAAAAACTATCTTGGTTCAATCACACTTACCGAATTAACTCATCTTTTTGCCAATCTAACAAGCATTAAAAGTCCCGGTGCTATAATTATTTTAGAGTTAAATACAAATGATTATGTAATGTCGCAAATAGCTCAAATAATTGAATCGAATGATGCAAAAATATTAAGTAGTTATATAAAAACTAATAACGATTCTACAAAAATGGACGTTATTATTAAAATTAACAAAAACGATATTGCAGCCATTATTCAAACTTTTAATAGATATAATTACATTGTTAAAGAATATTTTTCCGAAAAATCACAAATAGATAATATAAAAGCTAGGTACGATGAGTTTATAAATTGGTTGAACGTTTAATAGTTTAAGAGAAAATATGGGGAAAGTTATAGAAGTATGAAGTCTGAAGATAGAAGTAACTAATTTGGAAATATATACATTTTAGCGTTTTATCGACAATCAATGAATAGATATAAAAAAAATACAAAAAATGAAAACAAAAAAACGAATTGGAATATATTGTAAAACCTTTGATAAAATTCCTTTCGATATTATAAATAAAATAATTATATTAATCAATCAAAAAGGAGGATGTGTTTCTATATATAAACCACTTTTAGAAATGCTAATCACACATATTGATAAAAATATAACTTATTCTACTTTTGCAAATGAAACAGAATTAGCAAACAATGCTGATGTTATTTTTAGCATTGGTGGCGATGGAACTTTTTTGGGTACAGTACCTTTTGTTTGTAATAATAATATCCCTGTTTTAGGCATTAATACAGGCAGATTAGGATTTTTGGCAAATGTTTCATCAATCGAAATTGAAGAAGCAATAAATGATTGGTTTAAAAATAATTACAACTTTGAAACAAAAACTTTACTCCAAATATCGGGAAATAAATTGCCATTTAAAACTAACGAAAATTATGCTCTCAATGATATAACAATTCGTCGAGGTGAAAATGCAAGCATGCTATCTTTTTATGTTGAAATTGATGGAGTGTTTTTAAATACATATTGGGCTGATGGAATAATTATTTCAACCGCTACCGGTTCTACAGCATACTCAATGAGTTGTGGAGGACCAATTTTGGCACCCGGCACCAAAGCTTTTATAATTACACCTATTGCTTCGCACGCATTAACAGTTCGTCCGCTTGTAATTTCAGACAGTTCGGAAATAAAAGTAAAAATTACCGGGCGAGAATGCAATTACTCTTTAGGAATTGATTCAAAGAGCTTTAGCTTAAATTCTTCTTCGGAATTAATTATAAATAAAGCTTCAAAGGAAATAAAAGTTGTTTGTTTAAAAAAACACTCTTTCTATAATACAATTCGCGAAAAACTTTTATGGGGTTTTGATAAACGAAACTAAAGTAATTTTTTTAATGCTAAGCAATAAATAATTAGTTAATTTATTATTATTTGCAAATTGTATATATTTGATATTGAGGGTTATAATAAACTGTTTTTACAGTATTTTGTTTATAACATATATGTTTTTAATAAAATATTTGTACAATAGCAATAAAATAATTAACTTTGCAGCCCTTTAATAGAAGAAACGAATTGTGGACACACTTGCTGAATATAGAATACAATATAGCGGACTAAAATTAGGTCATCACAAATTTGATTATAATATTAAAGATTCGTTCTTTAAAGCCTTAGAGTTTTCTGATATATCACACGGAGAGGTTAAAGTAGAATTGGATTTTGAAAAGCAAACTACAATGCTTTTACTAAAGTTTAATATATCGGGCTGGGTAGAATTAGTTTGCGATAGATGTGCCGATAATTACAAGCAAGATATTGAATGCCAGGAACAACTAATTGTAAAATTTGGATTTGATAATTCAGAGGAGATAAACGAAGATATAATTTTTGTTGATTTCAAAGAACATGAATTTGATATTAGTCAATATTTATATGAGTTTATTAATATTGCAATTCCAATGCATCGAGTTCATCCTGATGACAAAAATGGAAATACAACTTGCGACAAAGAGATGTTGAAGTTATTAGATAAAATGAGAGTTAAAGAAACAAACCTTAAATGGGATTCGTTGAAAGATATAAAAACTGAAGAGAATTAAATTAAAGTTGAAAATATAAAAATAGGAAATCATGCCAAATCCAAAACGCAGACATTCTGCAATGAGAAGAGATAAACGCAGAACACACGATAAAGCAATTGCTCCACAACTATCAACATGCTCAAACTGTGGTACAGCGGTTTTGTATCATACTGTTTGTCCTGAGTGTGGCTTTTACAGAGGTAAATTAGCAATTCAAAAAACTGCTACTGCATAA
>CAZRCF010000411.1:0-2618 GCA_964598505.1 uncultured Lentimicrobiaceae bacterium
GATGAACTGCCTATACCATTAGCACCAACAACATTTCCTCCAAAGTTAAAGAAATCCCAATCATTGTTTTTAATAGCCATTTTGCCATACACTTTTTCGAGTTTGGAAGTTGAACTGATATTTAACTTTTGATTAGCATTGGAATCCACTTTTATATTAATATTGTTGAAATTTGAAGGTCGGTATAAGTTGGCATTCAATTTAAAGATACCTTCTTCTTCAACAAAGCCATCGGTTGTGTAACCATTTATGCCAAGCGATTGATTACCACCTGCACTAAAAATAACATTTCCTGGTCCATTAATTACTAAACCTACGGGCAACATGCTAAGTGTGGCTTTTTGCGAACCTTTTGTGTAAACAATATTGCATTGGTAGTTTTTAGCAGTTCGAGGAATATCAAAATCAACTGTACCTAACATATTAAAAGAATTCTCTTTTGCAGAGATAGTAAGCGGTTTAAATTTAGCTACAGTATAAAGAGGAACAGCATGATGACTATCGCCAAAGCTAAACATTTGTTCGCCGCTACTTAGTAGTGAAATTACGTAAATTTTAAAACGGTCATTTATCCCCATACCTTCCATTACTGCACCGCCGCCAAATCGGGCAACAGGGCTAACTCCATTTGAAAGAATTATTAATTTATAGTGTCCTTTTTGGTCTTCGCCCACTTTTGGGTCGTAAATAAATTTTTTGTTGGCAGAAGGAATATTTGGGTCAACTACCAAAGGTGTAACGCCTCCAATAGTTAAATCGGATACTTTATAATCGTTACAAATCAAATCATCAGTAGTTATGGTCATATTTGTAAACGGAACATCAATAATTCCGGTTTTTATAGTGCCAGATTTTAAAAGAATACCGCCACTGTTTGTTGCTAATTTCCAACCATTTCCTTTTACGTTCCATTTTTCTAAATTAAAACTAAGGTCGTTATAATTATCAATAGGGTCAATTCTATCGTGGTGCAGTACAACTTTTCCTGCATCAATATCAAGCGGAATTGGTGGGTCGAAAGGCAAAGTAGTTCTTAATCTGATAAATAAAGCTACTGTATCATCAACAATATATGATTCTGTAGGCGGATATGCTGATGTAACACCATTAAATCCAAGTAATTTGAATTTAAAACCACTGGCATCGTAAGTGCTAATTGTAAAACGCGATTTTGGATATGCAACTTCGGGAGCTTTAAATGCAGCAAGTATTGTTTTATCGTTTGAATTCCATTGTCCGTAATTGCCCAGATAAAAATCTTTATCGGTAATGGTCATATAGCTACTCGGGAAGTTAAAAGAGTTATCAATAATTCGTATCAAACCTGTAATTTTTCCTTTATTTGTAATATTATCTTTTTCGAAATGAATTACAGAAACCCTTGGACGTAACTCGCCGTTGAAATCCTTAAAAATCCGAATAGGAACAGTGCTAATATCTAACCCAAATTTATTTACAAACGGAACGCCTTTAAAAACGCCTTGTTGATTTTTTTCGGTGCCTTTTTGTACTCGCATCTTTTTAAAAGGCAATCGCATATTCGAATCAAGAAGTGTAAAATTTGGATTTGATTTAATATGAATAAATGCTCCGTTAATTTCAACGGTAATATTATCAATAACTTTTAGCGAATCAATTTCAATTGGCATGCCGAGCAATGAAGTAATATCGTAACCATTAAAGGTACTTAATGCAAAATTTACATCTGTTGGATTTCCGGTTGCCGGAATGGTTTTAACAACAGTTTGTCCGATATATGTTTGAGGATTTGCACTCGTAGGACTATCGCTATAAACCGCTTTTATAGTTTGTTTGTTTGGTATGCGAGGAACACCATTTATTTGATATTCGCCCAAATTATTGGTATAAACATAAATTTGATTGCTTCCATTGCCTTGATCAATAAAAACTTTTGCACCCTTTAGCGGATGTTGAGATAATGCCGAAATTACTTTGCCTTTTAATATGGCTCCATCTTCAACTAATATTCCAATATATTGCAAGCCCTGCGATTCGGTATTTGTAAAAGCATAAGTTTTTGGAACAAAACTTTGATTGCTATTAGGAGTTATATATGCAACAAAATTGGTTGTAGAATTATTGGTAAATTCAAAATATGCTTCGCCATAAGTATTGGTGGTTTTTTCCATATTTAAAATCTTAACCTTTGCATTAAAAACTGGATAATTAATAGGTCCAACGCCTTTTTTCAGAACTCTAATACGTACTTTATGTTGCATTTTGCTGAATTCAAAAGTACCTAACCATTGATTAGCTTCAGTAATATTTACATTAAATGATTTTGCAGGAAATGCAGGGTCGAATGGAATTATTGTTAATGTTTGATTTCCCTTTGCTGCATCAACTTTAAATTTCTGTTTATCGTACATATCTTCGTAAGGATATGAATTATATGTATTTACAAAAGCACCATCGCCAATTTTTACACGTGCAACCAATGGATCTCCTTTTAAATCGGGATTATTGATATTTGGAACAGAATCTCTAACAAAACCATAAGCTCCTGTTCCTAAAGGAATTAGTTGCAAATTAGGATTGTTGTATTGCGTGCCACGTTTCATAATTCCCAAATCAATAGGATTTGAGTTTTTATATCC
>CAZRCF010000412.1:0-2611 GCA_964598505.1 uncultured Lentimicrobiaceae bacterium
TAAATGTAAATATTTGTTTTATAACGAAGTAACTTTAACATATTAGAATATATATTAATCTTGAGTTATAAATTTTAAAAAAATACAATGTCTGGGATTTACATTCATATTCCTTTTTGCAAACAAAAATGTATCTATTGCAACTTTTACTCTGTTGGAGGGATTAATTTGAAAGATGATTTTATTAGAACACTGTTAAAAGAAATTGATTTAAAACAGAATTATTTAAAATGCAATAATATTAATACAATATATTTTGGAGGAGGCACACCATCTTTGTTAAGCTGCGATGAAATAAATATTATTATTGAAAAAATTGAACAATATTTTTCAGTTTCTAATAATGCCGAAATAACCCTTGAAGCAAATCCTGATGATTTAACTAAAGAATATTTAAAAGAACTATTTTTAACCAAAATAAACAGATTGAGCATTGGAGTTCAATCGTTTAACGATAATGCGTTAATATATTTAAACCGCCGACATAATTCGCAAAGAGCAATAAAAGCAATTGAAGATGCAAGGAATGTTGGATTTACAAATTTTTCAATTGATTTAATTTATGGAATTCCTAATCAAAATGATTTCGAATGGGTTAAAAATTTAGACAAAGCAAATGAGCTTGTCATTCCTCATTTGTCGTGTTATGCACTTACTGTTGAAGAGCAAACTCCACTTTTTCAAAAAATTAGCAAATACAAAATTGCATCTCCCAATGACGAAGATTCAATGAGACAATTTGATATTTTAATGGATTTTGCCGAAAATAATAATTATTTGCAATACGAGATTTCTAACTTTTGTAAAGATAATAAGCTTTCAAAACACAATAGCTCATATTGGCAAGGAACTCCTTATATTGGAGTAGGACCTTCGGCTCATTCTTACAATGGAACAAAACGCGAATGGAACATTTCAAATGTAAAACAATATATTGAAGCTATTGAAAACAACCTACAATTTTCAGAATATGAAATACTTACAACTGATGATTGCTATAACGAGTACATTATGACCGGTTTGCGAACTCATATTGGTTGCTCGTTTGATGAAATTAAAAATCTTTTTGGCGAGAAATATAAAAATTATGCAAAAAAGCAGCTATTAAAAACAGAAAGCAATTTATTTAGTCTCGAAAACCAAATATTTACTCTTACTAAAATCGGTAAACATTTTGCCGATGGAATTGCAAGTAAATTGTTTATTTAAAGTTGAAAGAATTATTGTTTATCATATTTCATTACGTTATCCGAAAAAAATTCTATAGTAACTCCGGCTTGTAAAAACATCTCTTCCGATTCGCTTCCTGCGTGGTATTTTTGTTCGCAAACAACTCGTTTTATTCCACAGTTTATAATTAGCATTGCACAAGTTCGGCAAGGAGTCATTCGGCAATATAGTGTTGAGTTATTTAACGAAATACCAAGTTTTGCTGCTTGGCAAATTGCATTTTGTTCGGCATGAACTGTTCTCACGCAATGTGTTGTTTCTTTGCCATCTTCGTGGAGCATTTTTTTAAATTGATGTCCTACTTCATCGCAATGTGGCAAACCAATTGGCGAGCCAACATAACCGGTAACTAATATTTGTCGGTCGCGAACAATAACACAACCACTGCGTCCTCTATCGCAAGTTGCACGTTTCGAAACTGTGTGAGCTATTTCTATAAAATATTCATCCCACGTTGGGCGAATATATTTGTTTTCATTTTCTTTGTTCATAAACTATATTTTAAATGGGTTGTAAAAATAAGATTTTTCGAATCGAACAAAATTAATTACTTGTAACTTGTCAGCTTGTAACTTGTAACTGGCTGTTCACATAATCACATGATATCTAATCACTTATTCTTGATCGAAAAAAAGCAATTTTTAAAACTCTAGATTATTAATTTTTTTAATTACAATTTCAATTTGATTGTGCAAATTTTCTAAACTACCATCATTATCGAAAACAAAATCAGCTAATTGAATACATTTTTGCAAATTTTGATGATTTGGGTCGATTGAGTTCATTTCTCGTTTTTCATTTGCAATAAACTGCTCATAACCAATATTATCGGTAACCGAATTTCTAATTGTAATTCTATCAAATCTAGTTTTTGGCGAAGCATCAACAGCAAAAAGATAAAAATCGCCTTTTTCTTTAAGCGAATAAATTTCGCCCGGTGTACGAATACTTTCGATTATACTATTTTTATTTGATGCTTTGGCACTTTTATAAAGTTCATCTGTAATAAACGATGGCGAATGTTTTGCCCTCAACGAATTAGCCACAGTAACCATCGAATCTCTGTTTTGAGGAAGTTTTTCTTTATCAATTATTTCAAGCAAATAATCGCGTACCGAAAAATGCAGAAAACCCCATTTATTAATTAAATATTCAACAATAGTGCCTTTGCCCGCTCCTAAAGTGCCTGTAATTCCTATTATTATCATTCTGTTTTTTTTTGTAAAGTTACACGAAGTTTTTAATTTGTCAAAATAAACATTACAATAATAACTATAATAAATCGCAATAAATAATGTTATATCATCAACATTTTAGTATTCATATTATTTTAAAACTATTTTTTTATACTTTTGCATTAAAACAAATTATTATGAAACGA
>CAZRCF010000413.1:0-2603 GCA_964598505.1 uncultured Lentimicrobiaceae bacterium
CCGATATTGTTTATTAAGTTTTAGTTAAGAAATTAAATATTTTTGAGGTTTTATAATTATACATAACTAACAATATTGTTAGTTATATAATTTTATGTTATACCAAAATGAATTAAATAATAATCCAATAAATACCTATTCCTTTACTTTTTGTCTTGATACAAAAAGTAACCAAAAAATCAAGACTTCACCAAAAAAGCTAAACTTTATTATCATACTTTTGTCTTGAAACAAAAGTATGCAAAAATTCAAGAAATTACGAAACCAGCCCACTCTGTCAAAAATATAACAAAACTATTACAAAGTAGTGCCTTGCTATGCAAGGCAGACGTAAACGCCTTTGTAAGTTTTGTAATATTTTTGTCATTCACAGCCTCCCCCGCCACGCGTAATTTCAGGGCTTACGCTGATTTTTAGTAATTTTTAGTTTATTTAGTTGGATATTAATCATTAACAATTAACAATTAATAATTACAATATATACGCTTTTTTGCTGAGGTTGGTCTTTTATCATACACAATAAACTATCTACAGGAACACTTTAGAATTATTAGACTAATTACAATTTCACTTTGGTATAATTTGTTTTTAAGTAATGAACATAAAAACATTATGAAACGATTGGTTACAAAAAGGATTGAATTATTTAGCCAAAATTATTGAATTTTATAATTTTTTTCTTCTATTAATCTTCCAAAAGAGTCGTATTTGTTTTCCGTTATTCTTTCTGTTTTTGAAGATGCTTCAAAAATAACTGATTTTACTAATTGGTTATTTGAATAATAATGACTATAAATTGTTTGATTTGGCACCTCTTTAATTTCACATATTAATGTGTCATTTTTTAGTATTTGTTTTGTGTTCATTAACAATTTACCTTTACTATTTTTTTCTTGGATATAAATAATATTATCATATTTTTTATAAGTGTAATTTACTGATTCAATATATTTATTATCTAAGCTATAAATATCATTTTTTATTAATTTTCCTTCCTTATTATATTTAAAAATATTAATTTCTTGATAATCTTCTCCAAAATAAAAAATTAACTTATATCGCAAGCCATTTTCATAGAATTCTTTTAAGTACTTTGTTGTATCTAGTTTCTCATTGAAAGAAAACTGCTCAACATAATTTTTATATTTATAAGTAAGATTTGACAAAGTTTTTTTGCCTGCTATAGTCCAAAAAGATTTTATTATTATTAGATTTTTAGAACTATTATATTCATATAATAATTCTTCATTAATTGTATCAATTTTACCGAAAGTATAATATTTTGAAAAAACATTTTCTCTTATAATTCTATTATTTTTGTCTGTTATGTATTTATGTGTTGTTTCAGAATATAATATTTTTTCTTTTTTAATTTCTTTTTCAGATGTGTCAGAAATGTTTGTGCATGACGATATTGATATTAAAATTATAAGTATAATTAAATTTGTTTTCATTTGATTTTGTAATTAGTTTATTTTGTTTTGTTATTTAAAATTTAATTATTGATGTAAAATAGTATTTGTTATCATTTTAACCTCAATTGTGTCATTTTTAAATCCAACAAATGAATTTGAGCTATCAATCCAAGTAGAATATGAATTCCAGTAATAATTAGAGTGCATATTAATATTTTGGATAATATCATCAATATTATATCTCTTATTATAAATATCTTTAATATTCTTTTTAGGTATAATATTATTGAAATTAATATTATATTTAATTTCATAAGTATCATTATTAATGGAAATTAACCTAAACTCTTCAAATGCTGTTGTAGGCTTTTTGCTTAAAGGATTAACAATATTTGATTGTTTTTTTATAATAGAATCTTTTAGCAAACAAATATTGTAAATATATAAGTTATCAGAAATATCCTTTAATAATTCTTCTTTCAATTCTAATTCAAAATTATTATTACTGTTAGCTTTAAAATTTTGTTTTAATAAATCAGTTTCTTCATAGGAACGAGTATTATTACTGTCATAAATTTCAAATATCATATTAGTATAATTATCTAAAAAATTTTCCCAATTTATAATACCTATTATTTCTCCTGCCCTTGAAACTTTTACTTGATATGGTGGTGTTGAAATTTTATTTATTAAATTTGAGTATTGAATAAAAACTTTATTAAATGTTTTTTTAATAGAGTCACTACTGTTTTCATAAGAAAAATGGGGGTTTGAAATATTTTTAATTTCAATAATATAAAAATTATTTGTCTTTAAAACTACGTCAATTTTATATATTCTTTTTGAAACAATATTAATTGCTGTATCTTGTTTTAAACAAAAAATAAAAGATATATTTTTTTCTACAATTCTATAATCACCTTCTTCCCAGTTTGGTGTTATTAATTCAGTGTTTTTATTACTACAAGAATAAAATACAGCTAATAATATTATTATAATTAATTGTCGTATGGAACTCTTCTTTTTGTATCTTTTTTGAAAAATATTTTTATTCATTTTTAAATCTCTTTTTTAATATAAAAAATTTAAAATTGGGTTTTTAAAGGACGACTAATTATATGTTTTTTGCAAACATAAGCATTTTTTTACAAAACTAACAATTTAGTTAGTTACAATTTGGTTAGTTAC
>CAZRCF010000414.1:0-2599 GCA_964598505.1 uncultured Lentimicrobiaceae bacterium
TAATGTAGGTTGATTTGCTTTCTCTTGCATTATTAAAGCGAAAATTTCCTCTGTTTTCATATACTTATATTTCTTTTAAGTTCAATTCAATAATTTTTGCTTCACATTCTTCTTTTGTACCCGTGAATGTGTTTTGTATAGTTGAAGTGATGCCATTATTTGTGAAAAGTAATAATTCAGAATCTTTATATACGATTCTCCAAATTCCATCTTCTATAATTTTTATATCATTCATATTAGTTAGTTGTTACAGTAGCTCCACGAGCTACTAATGTTGCTTTGTCTATTAATCCCTGTCCTGTTGGAGCTGCACTTGTACCTGTTATTGTAATGGTTCTACCACTACCATATAGTGTAGTTCCATTAGTTCCATCTAATGCTACAAATGATGCTAATAAGCCATTAACGCTTGCAACATTTAAAGCAGCACTTGTTATTACTATATTTCCGCCAATAAATTTTAAATTTGCACCAAGAGTAAATGTGGTTATATTTGGAGTAATACTAATTAAAGATATACCATTTCCTATATGTATTATGCTTAGTAGTTCAAAAGTAGTTAAAGCTGTTAAAGTTGATAAATTTATATTCCCTACAATTGTTTCTAACAAACTTAGATTAATAGTTGTTAAAGCTGTTAAAGCATTTGGGTTAAAACTTCCTAATAAATATTTTAGTTTTGGAAAATTCATACTCAAAATATTAATACAACTCATTGGTTGAATATTAGCAGTTACACATTCTAATTCAGGGAAATCAATTGTTGGTAATATATCACAATATTGAAATGCGATTGTTCCACATATTTTAAGTTTTAAAGCAGAAAATACTGTTAATGCTGGTAATTTAAGAAGACTTGCTACCCCTATTGTGAAACCACCTGTACATAATTCTAACATATCAAATCTTATTGTGTTTAGTAAAGGATATCCATAAATTGAAATAGCGCTATAACTATGTGTAAAATCAAATTCAAGTGAAGTTAAAGTACTTGGAATATTTAAGCCGTTTAGGGACATTTGACCTACACATTTTCCGGTTGGTGGATAATATACATTATTAAAATAATAACCCTGTGCTGGAAGTGTTGGAATTGGAATCATTGGGATTGGGAAATCACCAGTTTTTGTTATTGTTATTTCAGACACATTAGAGTTTTTTTCCCAAACTGCAGCATCGGTAGTATTATCTTTACATATATATGTAATATCGTTGTAAGTCCATTCATCGCCAATTACATAACCTTTTGTTATATCATCAGTAACTACTGGTAAACCTGTAGTATCTAATATAAGTCTCTTATATGTAGCTTTCATTTGTTATAATGTTATGATTATTTTTTGATTAATAGAATTATAGTATTCGGCTGTTATTAGTGATGAATTTGGTATTCCTGAAATAATTAAGTTAGTACCTAATAAAAATAACTCAGAATATTTAGCATTAGTAAAATCAATTGAACTTAAATTCTTAAATTCAATATTTGCACATGCTGGTATTATACAAGCATAAACATTTGTTACTACAGCATTACTAATCTGTTCTATGGTAGTATTTGCTACTTGGTAAAATTTACAATAATCAGCTGACTTATTTACTATACTATTCGAAACATAAGTAAATTCTGAATTAGTTATGGTTTCTTCGGCACCTTCTAATCTAAAATCATGGCAATTGTCAAATTTTACATTTTGTAAAAAACAACGACAAAGAATAGTAGAACTAAGTAAAATAATAGTATCAAACATATCTGCTAAAAAAGTACAACATATACTTCTTACTATTCTTATATTTTTACCTGATACAAAACTATTATTATCATTATTTAATCCATGAAATGGATACCAATTAGTATAAGCTTCATTAAAAATAATACTACTATCAGACAGACTACCATTTGTACGTATATTCGATGCAAAACCTGTATCTTTATATGAATCAAAAATACCACTACCTTCAACTGATTCATACCTTTTAATTTTTTGCACTCTAATATTATATGGTAGATTTATTCTTAAGGAGTCAAAAATATAAGTATGATTCCTTATCATTCCATAAGGATTAAAGTCTGTTAATTCATTTATTGGAAAATTCATGTAACGATTAGCATCAAAATCAAATATAAACATATCATGCTGATTCTGTTTTCCTTGTCTTGTATCTGCTCCATAAGCTAATTGACTAAAATGACCAGTACTTGCAGCAATTAACATTATTCTTATTTCAGGTGAAACAATAATATGGCCAACATTATGTATAGGTGTAATACCATCTGATTCAAAATCAGGTAATATTTGTCTATTAATAAAACTATATAAATAATGTTTACCTGCTATTAGTGCATTAGCAGAACGTAAGGCTTCTAATACTTCGTAAGTATATACATAATTATCTACTAAACTTGGTGGTTTGTTTTTAATAAAATCTAAAGCACTATTGTTAGTTTGATTCCAATCTGTTTGAATTTGTTCATCGGGTATTTCAGGCAAATTATCAATATCTGCTGTATAATCAACTTTATTTTTAAAAGCCAGTGTTCCTAAATCGGAAAACCATTTCATTACTCTGCTAAAAGCTGTTATTATGGTGTTTGCAGATG
>CAZRCF010000415.1:0-333 GCA_964598505.1 uncultured Lentimicrobiaceae bacterium
CAGTACAATTTGGCAAGAGAATGCTTAATTGCTGATACTTCAGTGCAGTGGAGAAAGGATGTTGCAATAAATAATCTTTTCAAGCATGATTTAAAATATCAAAGTGGTGCAAGGTGTATATAAAGCTATAATCAATACCGCGATATGGGCTTTGGTAACGATCCTTTATCATTATACCGCATCAAAGTCTTTTTTGCTCATCCTTTTCAACCTTGGAAGTTAAGAGATATCATTGGTATCTTATTATTCTTTCTTTCAACCATTTTGCTGATTGTGATTCCATCTGTTTGGGTTTTACCTTTTTATTTTGCTGGTCATAAATGGGGTTTTATT
>CAZRCF010000415.1:552-2596 GCA_964598505.1 uncultured Lentimicrobiaceae bacterium
TACTCTGTTTTCAATTCTAATGCAACAGAAATGAATATCGACATGGATACAGAAGCATTTATTTCATTGATGTTTTTTGTTATTCTTAGCTTGTTTGCTGTTGTATCGATGTATAAAATCAATCCTAAAATTTTGCTGTTTGAAAACTGGACCTTACGCAAAACTATATTGACAAGTTTGGGAATATTGTTAATTTACAGGATAGGTGTAGGTATATATGTCCGTATTGGTGTTAATTAGGGTCTGCTGAAAAACTCAGCCTACATTAAGATATAGAATTTGAGGAGAATGGTCAGGATGATTCAAATAATAAATTTGTCTCAAGAATCGGTATAGATTTTTCCAAACCAGTTTCAGCAAGCGTGCTGAAAAACTCAAGCTGTTGAGTATTGGGCACAGGAGTGCTACTCCCGCCAATTTGACTAAGTTCAACACCAAAATAATGGTGGCAATCCAACTTTCGCTTGTTCCTTTAAGTCTTGCTTTGATCCGGTTCAAACCATATCCGGTTTTCGCCTGACCAATCTTGCCTTCAATTGGATTTCGCTCTCCCGGACTTACATGAATTGACATTGCCGAAGGTCTGCCTAGTGGCTTGGCTATGAGCTTAATGCCCAATGCTTTTAGATCGGCACGGTTGGCTCTTGTACAATAAATCTGATCGGCAAGCACTTCCCGTGGATAGTAACCGAAGCGTTTGTGGTATTTCTGAATATACTCCATCATGTGATTTCCTTCATTAAATGCATCCCACGAGAGTTCGTCAAGGAATGTGATACCATTAATGACTGAAAGGTGTATTTTGGAACCAAACTCCACTTTCGCCTGTGCTTTTCCTCGCACAATGGGTCGTACATGCGGTTGATGTATGCTTACGATGCGATGTTCAATACTATGCGTATTGGTATCATGCATTTGTTTCTGTTGCAGATAAAGTGTTTGTACTACCCAAAAATACTTCTGTTGTTTCTGATCTAACGGAAATTTCAGATTGTTTTGCTCATAAACATCCAATAGGTTGTTTACCGCGGCAATGTCCCTACGAACATAGTTTAGCTGACAGCGGTTGGCTTTGCGGATAACTTTGTGGCTCTTGTTTTTCTTCTGTGCTGTTTGAAGATAGGTTTTGCGCGCAACCTCGCGATAAGTTCTTGGTTTAACCGGATGCAAATCCTGACGGTAAAGATGATCAATCAGCTCTTCGAGTTTCTCACGGGCATCGTTCAATAAATTCAAATCTGTGGGGTAGGCAATGTCTTGTGGACAGGCTGTGGCATCGAAAATAACCCGTCCGTTGTGTGTTGGGTTTGCATTTGAATCTTCCGGATTGTCTTCTTTGAGATTATTTTCCTGTTTGTTTTCTTCTGCTGAACTCGAATTTGCAGGAACTTTCTTATCTGTGCTTTCTAAGTTTGCTTTTATCGAAACTATTTTTTCGTTGATTGCATTCAGGTTTTCCATACCAAGTCGCTTGCGAAAGTCAACAAATAACGAAGCATCGAAAGGTTTCTCGTTTGTAAAACTTGGATAACCCAAAAAGTATTGCATGTAAATGTTTTCTGATATTTGATCAACCGTTTCACGATCATCCAAATCACACAAATGTTTTATGATCAGCGAACCGATTACAATTCGTGGATTTAAGCCCGGACGACCTGTCGGTTCTTTGGGTACAAATTTCAGATACAAGTTGCAAATCTCATCCCACGGAATGAGTCTGCTTAACACAATCCAGCGGTTGGTCAAACTCAACTGCTGTTCGAATGGAGATTCGAATCCCTCCAGTTTTAACTGGTTGGGACTTACATATTGGGGTACTTGTGCACGCTTTTTACGGGTTGTTGGCATATTTCCTTGCATTTAGTTACACAAATATAGCGATATAATATTGATTAATAATCTGTTAAAGGTTTTTAAGCAGACCCTAAATAATACCTCACATTTTTGGAATTCAATTCCGAAATTGTACTTTTGTATCTTGAGAAGTATTGATACTTCAAAATGTCAAAATAAAAACCAAAATCTATCCACAACAATTGAGAGC
>CAZRCF010000416.1:0-2584 GCA_964598505.1 uncultured Lentimicrobiaceae bacterium
ACAAGAACTTCTTTATTGGCTAAAGCTATTGGTTTTTTGTTTTTTATAGCGTTATAAGTAGGTTTAAGACCCGAATAACCAACTAAAGCAACCAAAACAAGGTCGATTGATTCCATTTCAACAATATCGCAAAGCGACAATTCGCCGGCAAAAACTTTAATATCGGTTTGCTTTAGAGCTTCAAAAACGTAATTATAAAGATTTTCGTTAGCAATAACAACTGCGTTTGGTTGGTATTTAATAGCTTGCTTAATCAATAAATCTGCATTGTTCATTGCAGTAAGTACTTCCACTTGAAAAATATCAAGATGTTGTTCAATAACTTCAATTGTTTGAGTACCTATTGAGCCTGTTGAGCCGAGTATAGCAATTCGTTTTTTCAATATTATAATTTTCTTTGATTGTGCAAAGTTACAAAACTAATTTATGTTTTAAAAATTACTTAAAAGAAACATATTGGCGAGGGTCAACCGGTAACCCATTTTGCCAAAGTTCAAAGTGAAGATGATAGCCTGTGGTTTCGCTACCTGTGTTTCCAATTATTGCAATAGATTGTCCTGCTGCAACAATATTTCCCTCCTATTTTAGCAAGGTAGAATTATGTTTGTAAACCGAAATAATATTATTTTTATGCTGAATAGCAATTGTATAACCCGTTTTAACTGTCCAACCGGCAAATATAACTGTGCCATCTAAAACGGCATTAATTGATTCGTTGGGTTGTGCCACAATATCAATTCCATAATGTTTTATTGCCAAATTGAAAACATTTGTAACATAACCGCGTAAAGGTGTAAAGAAGAAAATATTTTTTAACGGGTCGGAATTTGAAGCAATTGTAGTTTGATTATTATTTGATTTGTTTGTATTTTGAACCGCACCAAAATATTTCATTTGGCTTTCAAATTCAACTCTGAAAAGCGAATCGTTTGAAGTTGGATTAACATCTTCGGGAGCTACTTCCGTTTTTTGTTCTTTAATCTCTTTTTTAATCTCAGCATCTGAAGGCATTTTATCAACAACCTCTTTACCTTCGAGTATGCGTTTCATATTGTATATATATAAATCTTTTTGTTTAAATTCGCTGTCGAGCGAGTCGGCTTTTAATCGAAGATTATAAATCTCTTTTTGAACATCAACAGTTGCATAGCCGGGAATATATTCGCGCAAGGGAGTATAAGCAATAATAATTGTGGTAAGAATTATTAATACAACTGATAAAGTGCCACTAATTACAAATACATTAAAACGCGACAACCTAAAGGATAACTTCTCCTCTAAGGTTTCGTGATCCATTATAACAAGGCGATACTTAAAATGTAGTTTTTCTAAAAGCCGCTTTTTCCAGTTAGATTTTTCTTTCATTAGTTATTATGTAACATTTTTAAAAAAATGTATAGTTAGATACAAAATTAACATTTTAATCTTTTAAAAATTGGATTTCAAAATTAAAATTAGTTAAAATAATGATTTTTCATTTATTAAAAATAGGTATTTACTGCAAATTCAAATTGATTAATAAAAATTTCTTTAAAACAAGAGACATTATTTTGTTCATAGAAAATCAGCATTGCTTTTTTATATTCAATAGAATCAACTGTTCTAAATGAAATAGGACAAATTTGATTATTCATTAATATTGCATTACTTACAATTCTTGCAGTTCTTTTATTTCCATCATTAAACGGTTGGATATAAGACAAAAGTAATAATGCCAATAATGCTTTTTCAAAAACATTTTCTTTTTTATTTATCAATTCACATGTATTTGTTAGTGCCTCTAATATTTGAAATTCATTTTCTAATGGTTTGTAATTTGTTCCTGTAATACCAACTCTTCGTTTTCTTAAATTTTTATCAATATTTAAATCCTTTATCAGAATACTATGTATATCTTCAATTTTAGCAACTGACAATGGTGTTAAATAATCTGGATTTTCAATTATGAAATCTATTGCTTCTTTATGATTTAAAAGCATTAATGCCTCATCCTTGGTTTTTCCATTTGCAGTTTCTTTTTCTTTTAATAATCTTTCTGTTTCAAGCAGTGAATATGTATTTCCTTCAATCTGAGACGATTTCCAACTTAAATCTATTTCTAATCTTTCTAACTCGTTTTTATATTCAATTTCAGTGAGTTGAGATATATTATTTTTATATTTATCTTGTAATTTATCAAGTTTTATAAGTTCATTTTCGCTTAATATATTTTGTTGCATTAATATATCTGATAACAAAACCATATTAAATGTATCGTTTATAACTCTTTCATCAATTTCTTTTTTAAAATATTCTTCAATGTCAATTGGTTGTATAAGAAGAAAAATATTAGAAAGTTTATATTTTGTTCCTTTCCCTTTTCCTATTGATTGAATGAAATTTTCATCAGTTAATTTTGAAAGAAGTCTTTTTATTGTTGCGTAACTAATTGAACTAAAAATACCTTCATGAATTGTTTTCGATGAACTCTCAGGTGTTTTAGTTAAAAATTCTATAATTTCAATTTCTCGTTTGTCCATTTTTGTATTTATTAAGCTCACAAATGTAAAAAATAAAGTTCAGTATATAACAATAATGAGCTTTA
>CAZRCF010000417.1:0-2566 GCA_964598505.1 uncultured Lentimicrobiaceae bacterium
TTATGAAAAAGTTAGGATTATTTTTTGCTTTACTCTTATTAGTTATAGGAATTAAAGCGCAGCCTTTTTGGAGAATAGACGAAGGATTTGAAGGTACTCCACCTTATCAGTTTGATACTTTAGGGCATTGGGAAATATCTAATACACTTTATGCACCCGGAGGAGGTAACAAATCAATTAGATCTTTTATACCTACCGTTTTTAACACTCCTTCTTATTTTCAATTAAAATCAAAGTGGTTTAGCACTTCAGGTTCATCAAAAGTGTATTTGCGTTTTAATCATATATGTAAGGTAGCCGCAACTGAATTGGGAAGGGTAATGTATAGAGTAGAAGCTAATGGAACTCCCTTAACCTTACCATTTAATTCATCTGTATATTTTAATCCACCTCCAAGTTCAGAAGGTATGGGTTATTTAAGTTCTCAAAAATTTACAAACTCTTCATACCTTATATGGCAAGGTGTTCCTGCAGAGGTGCCTACAAACTCATGGTGGAAACCTGAAATATTTGATATTTCTGCTGAAACAGCAAACCATGATTCTGTGCAAATATATTTTAGGCTTCAATATGGTGGGACTGCTCCACCATTATTTTATGGTTGGTTGATAGACAATATTGAAGTTATTGTTGATAATCACGAAATTTTTCCTCCAGTAATTGAGCAACTTCCTGTAGTTTATCGCGATACAGTTGAAGGAATTGGACCTTGGACAATAAATGCAAAAGTAAAAGATAAATATAGTAATTTAACTGTAAATCATTCACCAATAGATACGGTTCGTTTAATATATACCGCATCAAATGGAGCTAACGGAAATATTTTAATGCGTAAATATAGTGGTGATACACTATGGACAGGTGATATACCAAGTATGCAATATAATACAAATGTTACATACCATATTTGTGCTCGCGATTCGGTTGGAAATACAACTTGTACAAATGATACAACTTTTATAAATGTTAGACCGGGACCTTATGTAACAATTAGTGATTCATCGTCAAGCTCAAATCAACCAAATCCATTCTTTCAATCGCAATCACAAACAAAAGTACAGTTTATAATTAAATCAAGTGAGCTACAAGCATTAAACCTTCCAGCCGGAAGACTTGATGGTTTATCGTTTTATATAAACACACCATCTAATGCAACAAGTGGTGGTACCGCTGCTATTCATGGAAATTTCTTTAAAAATTTTACAGTTAAAATAGCTAATACAGCCACAGATGCAACATCTACAATGGGTTTTACATCAGGATTAACACAGGTTTTTTCTGCTCCAAATGGATTTTCAACTACTACTCACAAACAAGGATGGAATAAATTTGATTTTACCGAAGATTTTGTTTGGGACGGTATAAGTAACATTATTATTGAAACTTGTTATAATAATTTTATTTATGCAGGTGGATCAGATTTTAGCACAAATGCAAGCATCAGAGTTTCTAATAATTTAGGTTTTAATGCATCTGTTTCAGCTTATGCTCAAGATCAAGTTCCCGATTTATGTGATGAGGGTACAAATAATATTGCTGTTTCAAATAGAAGACCTGCTGTTAGGCTCTATTATTATAGATTACCTACCACATTAGATGCTGCACTACATAAAATAATTGAACCTGTTTATAATCATACTGCAAACAATATTAATGTAAAAGTAAAAGTAAGAAATAATGGTTCAACAAGTTTATCGAATGTTAAGTTAGGGTGGTCAGTTAATAATAGTAGTCAAGCATTAACAACAAAAACATTTACTCCACCAATGTATCAAGATTTAATTTCTGATACTATAACATTATATTCAGGCTACAACTTGCCAAATGGGTTAAATGAAATTAAAACATGGGCAGAACAACCAAACGGAGGAACAGATGTATATCATCCAAATGATACATTAAAAGTTAGCTTATATATTTGTGGCGGACCATTAGCTGGAGGGACATATACAGTTGGTGGAACATCACCGGATTTTGCAACACTAAAAGAGGTTGAAAGAAAATTAAATCAATGTGGAATTGCGGGACCTGTAAATTTTAATATTCGACCAGGCACATATAACACAAACCTTGAACTAAGAACTATTGCTGGAGCATCGGTTACAAATACAATAACTTTTAAGTCGGAAAATGATAATGCTTCAAGTGTAACAATAATAAATCCTACATCGCAAAATGCCACTCTATTTCTTGATAGTACAGACTTTATTCGTGTTAGAAACATTACTTTAAAAGCTAATAGTCCATTAAAATCAAATGTTGTATATTTAAGAGGCAAAAATCAAGATATTCAGTTTCAGAACAATATTTTCGAAGGTTTAGACACCAATTCTACCTCTGATTTATATACATTAGTTTTTTCAAATAAAAATTCAAATACTAAAGATTCGGCAATTGTATTTAAGAATAATACATTTAAAAATGGTAGTACTGCAATATATTTAAGTGCAGTAAATACGTCGGTATCCGAAAGAGTTGTTATTGATAGTAATATTTTCCAAAACCAAGCATATCGAGGAGTTTGCTTAAACTATGTAAATAACACATCATTCAACAAAAATACTTT